>NZ_JAKUGJ010000012.1:0-127443 GCF_022663915.1 Bacillus cereus group sp. BfR-BA-01331 | reverse complement strand
CAAAAGGAGAACGTATGGAATGTTACAACTTAACATTAGTTGGATATGCTCCATATGATAATCCAGAAGTAGCATTTTCTGTAGTAGTCCCATGGCTTCATGATGATAAAAATGGAATTAATTCTATAATTGGAAAGGAAATTTTAGATGTATACTTTGATTTAAAAAAGCAACGTATACATGGTGAAGCTGCTAGTACAGATAGTTCGAATCAAAATTAGTAAAATTTGTGCACTTTTCTCAGGGGAAGAGACCCTGTTTATATAAAAGCCTTTATAAGTTAAAGAAAAAGGGAAATTTGAAATAAGAGATAGCGGCTATCATAGTTGCTATCTCTTACTTTTGTTAATATATTGGCTACTAGTTAAAAAGGTTTTAAATTTATGGAACAAACTTGTTTCTTAGATGGTCTATTATGTGTACGTATAAAAACAGGTTTTCAAATAGGATACAGTGTATTGAATTTACTACTTGTTTTCAGTATTGAAAATTTGAAAGGAATGATGATTTTGAAAAACAAGAGGATGCTAAAAATAGGTTTATGTGTTGGTATATTAGGTTTAAGTCTTACAAGCCTAGAAGCTTTTACAGGAGGGGCATTGCAAGTTGAAGCGAAAGAAAAGACCGGACCAGTTAAACATAAAAATCATGCGACGTATAAAGAATTCTCTCAACTTGAGAAAAAATTTGATGCTCGATTAGGTGTGTATGCTATTGATACTGGTACAAATCGAACAATTGCTTATCGACCTAACGAAAGATTTGCCTTTGCATCAACCTACAAGGCATTAGCGGCAGGAGTATTGCTACAGCAAAACTCAATTGATAAATTAAATGAAGTTATCACTTATACGAAAGACGACTTAGTTGAATATTCACCCATTACAGAGAAACATGTAGATACAGGCATGAAACTTGGGGAAATTGCAGAGGCGGCTGTTCGTTCCAGTGATAATACCGCCGGGAACATTTTATTTAATAAAATAGGCGGACCTAAAGGATATGAAAAAGCACTTAGACAGATGGGTGATCGGGTTACTATGGCTGATCGCTTTGAGCCAGAGTTAAACGAAGCTACTCCAGGAGACGTTCGTGACACTAGTACAGCGAAAGCAATTGCTACGAATCTGAAAGCTTTAACGGTCGGAAATGCGCTTCCAGCTCATAAACGTAACATTCTTACAGAGTGGATGAAAGGAAATGCTACAGGAGACAAACTTATTCGTGCAGGCGTACCAACTGACTGGATAGTTGGAGATAAATCAGGAGCTGGAAGTTATGGGACACGCAATGATATTGCTATCGTTTGGCCGCCAAATAGAGCACCCATTATCATCGCAATTTTATCTAGTAAAGATGAAAAAGAGGCTGCCTATGATAATCAACTAATTGCAGAGGCAACTGAAGTGATAGTTAAGGCTCTTAAATGATAATTTCTCAATTCTTTATGTAATGTAATTGAAAATAGGAACCTAGAAAGCGATTCTTTTTACTGTGAAAAGAATCGCTTTTTTGTATTCCTATAATAATAGTAAGTATATAAGCAAAAATTATTATTTCATGGATAATTTATCCTCTAAAGTGCATGAGGGGAGTTTTCTCCTGTGGTGTTCGTAGTAACATGATTATTATATATACGATAATAATATTTTGGCGTATGTATGCTAGTTACTCCTATATGGATATGTAATTTTACATATCCATATAAAAGACACATATGTGTCAATCACTATTAAATTATATTAAAATCATTTTTGGGTGAGGGATTCATATAGGATTTGGGGAATAAAAGGATTTTTATGATTAATTATCATAGTATAATTATTTCACTTTATGAAATGAAATTTGGATTTAACTTTTTTAAATATAATATTTTATAATTTGAATAATAAATATCTGAAAAATCAAATTTAATCAAAGCGATTTTCTGGTTTACTTATGAAAAACATAGTGTTTAAAATGAGGGGGAAGTAAGGTCCTTATATTCTATCAAAAATAAATAAAAAACGAGATGTAATTACTTTTTTGAAAAAATCTCTATCCTCAAGTATATGTGAAGAAATCCTAACGTTAGGTTGTACAAAATTTACGATTAAAACTGTAAAAAACAATAGTGAAGAGGTGTACGGAATGAAGAATAAAATTATGACAGGATTTTTAATAACATCAATCGTTACTGGAGCGACTATTCCTATCAATACTCTCGCAACGCCAATCGTTCAGGCAGAAACGAAACAAGAAAATATAAATATTTCCTCAGCATTACGAAAAATAGGTGCACACTCCAAATTAACACAAACCTTTATAGATGGAGCCTTAGCAAGTCCGAATGTGCAACTTGAAGAAGTTCCATCTTTAAATACAACTCAATTTCTAATTAAACAAGATATGAAAGAGTGGTCATCAGAACTATATCCAAAATTAATTCTACTAAATTCAAAAAGTAAAGGATTTGCAACCAAATTTAATAGCTATTATCCAACATTAAAAGGATTTGTAGATAATAAGGAAGATAAAGAAGGGTTTATAGATAGACTGGAAGTTCTTCAAGATATGACTATAACAAACCAAGAAAACGTGCAACGTCAGATTAATGAGTTAACAGATCTTAAACTACAGGTAGATAAGAAACTGAAAAATCTTGATACAGATGTGGTAAAAGCACAGAGTGTACTTAGTTCAGAGGGAACAGGAAAAATAGACAAGTTAAAAAATGAAATGCTAAATACAAAAAAATCAATTCAAAATGATTTAGAGCAAATAGCATTATTACCAGGAGCTTTAAATGAACAAGGGCTAAAGGTATTCCAAGAAATTTATAGCCTATCAAAAGATATCATTGAACCGGCTGCTCAAACAGCGGTAGTAGCGTATAGCAAAGGAAAAGAAATAAACAATGCTATTGTAGAAGCAGAGAAGAAAGCAGAGCAAGAAGCAACAGAAAAAGGAAAATCAGCTATAGAAATTGAAGCTGCCAAAAAAGAAGTACGTGAAGCGATAGAGAAAAGTAAAAAAGGTGAAATTGCTGCAGCTGCAGTTACAAAAACGAAAGAGTATGATCTTATGAAAGTGATTGATCCTGAAAAAATTAAAAAAACATATAGTACCTTTGCCGAAATTAATAAACTAACAGCAGAGCAACGAGCGCATTTAGATGATCTAGAGAAACAAAATCAAAAATTATATGACTTAACAACTAAATTAACAGTAGCAGATTTACAAAAATCAATGATTCTTTTCATGCAAAATGATTTGCATACATTTGCTAATCAAGTAGATGGAGAAATTGAGCTAATGAAACGTTATAAAGAGGATTTGAATCTAATAAATAATAGTATTACAAAATTATTGACTGAAGTTGATACTAGTAACACTCAGTCTCAAAAAGATACATTAAGACGACTAAAAAATGTAACAAATCAACTCGAAGAACAAGTTTATAAATTTTAATATTAAGAAATAAGGTTTAACGAAAAAATTATAACGCAACTGAAAATAAGGAGGAGAATCAAAAAATGAAATTTCCACTTAAGGTCATAACTTTGGCCACTTTAGCAACGGTTATAACTGCTACGAATGGTAGTACTATTCACGCACTTGCACAAGAACAGACAGCACAAGAACAGAAAATAGAAAATTATACGTTAGGACCTGAAGGATTAAAGAAAGTGTTGGCTGAAACAGGCTCTCATATTCTTGTAATGGATTTGTACGCAAAAACAATGATTAAGCAACCGAATGTAAATTTATCCAACATTGATTTAGGTTCAGGAGGGGGAGAATTAATCAAAAACATTCACCTGAATCAGGAACTGTCACGAATCAATGCAAATTACTGGCTAGATACAGCGAAGCCAAACATTCAAAAGACAGCACGTAATATTGTAAATTATGATGAACAATTTCAAAATTATTACGACACACTAGTAAATACTGTAAAAAAGAAAGATAAGGCGGGCCTCAAAGAAGGAATAGGGGATTTAATCGGTACAATTCATACAAATTCAAATGAAGTTACGGAAGTTATTAAGATGTTAGAAGCTTTCAAAACAAAGTTGTATACAAATACTGTAGATTTTAAAAATAATGTTGGAGGTCCAGATGGACAAGGGGGATTAACGGCTATATTAGCGGGAAAACAAGCACTAGTCCCACAACTTCAGGCCGAAATTGAGAATTTACGTTCTACGCAGAAAGCACATTTTGATAATGTATTAGCCTGGTCAATTGGTGGTGGATTAGGAGCAGCTATTTTAGTTATTGGAACGATTGCAGGAGCGGTAGTAATTGTTGTGACCGGTGGCACAGCGACACCAGCTGTTGTTGGTGGTCTAACAGCTCTAGGGGCAGCTGGTATCGGTTTAGGAACAGCAGCTGGTGTTGCGGCATCTAATCATATGAACTCCTATAACGAAATTTCTAATAAAATTGGAGAATTAAGTATGAAAGCCGATCTTGCTAACCAAGCAGTTATTTCACTTACTAATACAAAAGACACATTGACATATTTGTATCAGACAGTGGATCAAGCAATCATGTCTCTAACGAATATTCAGCAACAATGGAATACGATGGGAGCGAATTATAAAGATTTATATGATAATATCGACCAAATGCAAGAACATAAACTTTCTTTAATACCTGATGATTTAAAAGCTGCTAAACAAAGTTGGAATGATATTCATAAGGATGCAGAATTCATTTCAAAAGACATTGCTTTTAAACAAGAAAAAACAAATTAAAAATCAATATATATGTATAGGAGGAATTAAAATGAATAAAAACTTTCCTTATAAACTACTTGCTGTATCGACGTTTTTAACTCTGACAACAACTACTGTAGTTTCTCCAGTGGCAGCCTTCGCAAGTGAAAGTAAAATGGAACAAACTAGTACCGAAGATATATCTCTTTCTGTAAACAGCGAAAAGATGAAAAAAGCTTTGCAAGATGCTGGGGTATTTGCAAAATCCATGAATGATTACTCTTATTTGTTAATTAAAAACCCAGATGTTAACTTTGAAGGAATTGACATTAAAGGATATACAAATCTACCTAGTCAAATTCTACAAGATCAAAAGAATGCAAGAGAGCATGCTACTAAATGGGATACGCACATAAAAAGACAACTTTTAGATACGTTGACGGGTATTGTGGAGTATGATACCAAGTTTGACAATTATTACGATACACTAGTAGAAGCCATTGATGAAGGAGATGGAGATACATTAAAAGAAGGAATTACAGATTTACAAGAAGAGATTCAACAAAACCAAGCGTATACACAGAATTTAATACAAGAATTAGCTAAGTTAAGAGATAGTATTGGAGAAGATGTCCGAGCATTTGCAGGTCATAAAGATATTTTGCATTCGATTCTGAAAAACCAAGCATCTGGAATTGATGAAGATGAAAAGCGCCTAAATGAAGTTTTAGAGCAAGTAAGACATTTTAAACAAGTAGAATCAGATGGAATAATAACTGTATCAATTCCCTCAATTCCTACGTGGATTGCTGGTGGTGTAATGATAGGGGTAGCAAGAAATAATTTAGGTACGTTAGAGCCGTTGTTAGCACAATTACGTCAGACTATAGATTATAAAGTAACATTAAATCGTGTAGTCGGTGTTGCGTATAATAACATTAATGAAATGCACAATGCAATTGGGTCGGCTATTAATGCTCTTACTTATATGTCTGCACAATGGCATGATTTAGATTCTCAATATTCAGGAGTACTTAGTCATATTGACAAAGCGTCCCAAAAAGCGGATCAAAATAAATTCAAATTCCTAAAACCTAATTTGAATGCAGCGAAAGATAGTTGGAAAACATTGAGCGCGGATGCGTTTACATTAAAAGAAGGGATAAAAACATTAAAAATGGATCCTGTTTCTTCAAAAAAATAGCGGAATACGGTATTTGTTGCAAGGGCATTTATACAGCTATAAAATGATTTTTTGTTCTTTATAAATTGAAAAGACGGAGGTATAATCAGGCCTCTGTCTTTTATTTTATTGAAATATTTTTATAATTCCATCCTATATGTAGAAAGTAGTTATACAAGTTTGAATTTTTAAGGTGAATGATTTTTATGAATTTTTCCGCAAAACCTAATCTATGATTAGTGAGCTTTATATTCTTATTTTCCTAATTGAATACTTTTATACAATTAGATGGAAGTTAACAATACTAAATCAAAACATAATAGGTTGTTATTGATGAGTTTATCGCAAAGTTGTTATTTTATGTGTCATCAAATAACATTTATAAACAATTAGAAATAAAGAAAAGGAGATTGTTATGAGAAAAAATAGAGTATTAGTTACAACATAAATAGCGTAAATGATTTTCGGTGTAAAAACATAATAAATAAAATAATAATCCTTACATGCACTAAGGAAAAATGAGGGAGATAATATGGGGAATAATTCAAAATATAAAACTAGAAAAATACTTGCAGCTACTGCTACAGTAACTATGCTTACGACTGGAATGGTTTCTTCATCAGATGTCTTTGCAGAGGAAACAAAGCAGCAAAAAAAAATATCGACATCACTGCAAGGAGAAAAGTCAATTAAATCAGAAAACAGAATATATACAGTCCCAGGAAAAGGGGATGTTGAGGTACTGAAACAACAGGAAAGAAAAAGTATGGCATTTAGTCCATATGAACCCACTGGTTTATATGCAAAGCCAAATGAACAAATAACGATTAATGTAGAAGGAAATCAAAATATTCAAGCATACATTGGAACGTATTCGTATGATGCTTCTTGGAGAGAAGATTCTAAAATAAAATCATTTACATTAAAACCTGGTATAAACACAATCCAATCTCCAAATGGGGGGATGATTTATTTTTATAATAAACAACAAGGTGGTACCATTCGAACAACAGTCACAACAGGTGGAACGACTACTCCTTTTTTTGAACTAGGAAAGCATACGAAACAAGATTTAATAAACATGCTGGACCAATATCCCAATGCACATGCAGTGGAGTTAAAAGGAGAACGTGTATTAATTACGGCCAGCCCTGCACGTGTTAAGAAATATTTGTTAGGTTCTAATACAGATCCTGTACAACTCTTAAAAAAGATGGATGAAGCTACTCGAATTCAAGACAAAGTAGCTGGTTTATCCGAGGAACAAGTAGATAAACATTATATTCATTACGTAGAAGAAAATCATTCTCCCGATTATTATATGTATGCAACTTCTTATCGAACCGCATATGTAGGAGATGCAATCCAATACGTGTTAGATATTAATAAATTTATAAAAGATGGCTGGGGTCCTTGGCATGAGGCAGGGCATTTGAGACAGCAATCACCTTGGAAGTTTTATAATATGACAGAAGTACAAAATAATATTTACAGCCTTTCTGTAGAAAAAGCATTTACATCTAATCAATCTTTTAGATTGCAACAGGAGGGCGCTTATACTAAGGCATTTCAATACTTAGAACAACCTAATAAAAATTATGACGAAGTTAGTGATGTTTTTGTTAAGCTTGTTATGCTTTGGCAACTACAGTTAGCATATGGAGAGGATTTCTATCCTAAATTGCATCAATTGTATAGAGACATGTCTTCAAGTGAACTTCCACAAACTGATGAAAATAAAAAACAATTATTTATGATTTCGGCATCAAAAGTAGCCAAACAAAATTTGATACCTTTCTTTGAGAAGTGGGGATTGCGTCCAAATAACGATACCATTCAAAAAGTGGCTGCATTAGGATATCCAATTTTAACAGCAGAGATTTGGAAGGGTACGGATTCTAATCCAATTAAACCAGATGTGCCTAATGAAAATAATATTTTAGAAGGAAGCCAATTTGCATGGTCACTAAAAGGGATTAGTGATTTCGAATTTGCTAAAATCAATTTCAATAAGTCGACAGAAGAAATGAAAATTGACTTAAAAGCAGGCATACCACATCATTATTTTAATGAAACATATGCGAGTATTAAAGTGCAAAATGCATCAGGAAAAGTAGTATACAAGAAAGACATTTATGGAAACAAGCAACAAAATGCTGAATCGCAAAAAGTTCCAGTCAAAGTAGGCGATTATATTGAGTTAACACATCTAGAAGGTGTGCATAGAGCTACTTTCACAAATGTAGACAAAAGTAAACAAGAAAGCTTTGGAAAAAAAGCAATGTATGAAGTCACAAAAGAAGGCTTGAAGAAAGTAGAAAAAATGCCAGAAGCAACAATTTTTGATGGAAATCAATTTGCATGGTCACTAAAAGGAATTAGTGATTTCGAGTTTGCTAAAATCAATTTCAATAAGTCGACAGAAGAAATGCAAGTTGACTTAAAAACAGGCGTACCACATCATTATTTTAATGAAACATATGCAAGTATTAAAGTACAAAATGCATCAGGGAAAGTAGTATACAAGAAAGACATTTATGGAAACAAACAACAAAATGCTGAATTGCAAAAAGTTCCAGTTAAAGTAGGCGATTATATTGAGTTAACACATTTAGAAGGTGTGCATAGAGCTACTTTCACAAATGTAGACAACAGTAAACAAGAGAGCTTTGGAAAAAAAGCAATGTACGAAGTTACAAAAGAAGGTCTGAAGAAAGTAGAAAAGATGCCAGAAGCAACGGTTTTAGACGGAAATCAATTTGGTTGGTCTTTAAAGGGATATAGTGATAGAGAAATCGCAAAAGTAGATTATAATAGGGTAACAGAGAAAATGCAGGTGAATTTAGAAGCAGGCGTACCACATTCTTATTTTAATAATACGTATGCAAGTATCAAAGTACAGAATTCATCCGGTAGTGTTGTGTACAATAAGGAAATAGTGGGAAATAGACAGCAAACTGCTGAAAGACAAACTGTGCCAGTCAAAGTGGGAGATTATATCGAGTTTACCCATATAGAAGGGGAAGCAGTAAAGGAAAAGACACGGGCTACACTTATTAACCTTGAGAATAATAAACAAGAATATATAGGTAAAAAAAGAACCTATCAAGTTACTTCTACGGGATTAAACAAAATAGATTAACATGAAGAACATTCAAATTATTAGTAAGATGCTAAATAGTCGTTCATTATGAACGGCTATTTGGCTTTTATTTATATAAAAGTGAAATATAATCCAATGTTTAATGATTTATTAGAAGTAAAAAGGTAGGTATTATATAAAAGAAAATGAATAATTTATGCAGAGCTTGTATATGGTATTATTATTTAACTATTCTAAAATCAATTGATAAAAACGCTGGAATGTTTTTTAGAAAACAACTGAATCCATAGGTGGAATTTGGAAGATTAATTCTATTTTGGAGTTTATTTTTATAAGGAAATTCACATACGTGGATTAGTATTAAGATTCAAAATGTAAAATATCTAAAGACCTAAGTACAAGCACACATTTTAAATAAAAAAAGTGAGAAGAATGAATAACATTCTTCTCACTTTTAGCAATTAGGGTCGGCATATACATAAATATGCGTTTGAGTGGAATTTTGGATGAAAAATCCACATGCATAGTATACCAAAATATTTAAGGCCCTTCGTATGCAATATTGCATACGAAGAGTAGGTGGATATAATAGTTAACTTACTTCTATTAAAAGTAAAATGTGTTTATATTAAAAAAGTTAAAATCCAATTGAAGCTGGTTAAGATCTTAATTCTTCATAGCTACCTAATTAATCAATTCTAGCTACTGAGTAGGAAAGAGTTAATTAATTTGAAAATGATTTGAGTAGGTAAATTCTCCGTTATACTTAATTACTGCAATATATGTCCCTTTAGTATATACATTTGTAATTGGTGTTCTCCAAATTTCTAACCCTTTAGGCGTAGTAATAAATTCTGGTTCAATTGTAATAAAGCGTTGTAAAGTACCGTCAGGGTGAACCTTGAAAATCTTCATTTTGGCACCAAAATGCGCTCTACCAAAACGTTGAGTTAAGTAGAAATTATCTCCTGTTATGAGGTGTTCAATATTCCAGTCGGGTTGGTATGTACTATTTTCAGCTCCCTATAAATCAAAGGCTACGGGAAATATGGTAATAGCAATTCTCACATTATTGAGGGACTGGAAAAACAACAAAGACGTTCTCAAATGCATGTATAGATATTTATAACAAAGATTCAAAAAAGAATAGGTAATATAGCTATTGGAATAAGATTGTTTTTGTCTATCTCCTGAAAAGGAGGATGGACAAACCATACCAAAGAAACTTGCATTTCATTATCTATAGAAGTGTAATGTCATTAAAGTGAGATAGGATACAGGCTAATATTGAGAAATGTAAAGTTTGTAGAGTTTGAAACAAATTAAAGAAGTAACATAAGGGATTTACGCATATAGTAATGTCGACGGATAAAGTTAACGGAATATTCATTTTAATAAGATAAAATAATAGTATTTTTATCTTATAATATTGTTACTACGATGAAATAAGGCTAATAATTAGTTAACTTAAAAATTAAATTCAGATAGGAAGAGGATAATGAAGACCAGAGATAATTATAAAATTATTGTGATTGGCGCTGGGACTGCAGGACTATCTTCTACTGCACATTTGTTACGAAATGTATCCCTATTGAAAGAAAGTATAGCTATTATCGATTCATCTAAAAAACATTACTTCCAACCACTATGGAGTTTAGTTGGGGGAGGAATTGTTTCAAAGGAATGTACGATGCGTGATCAAGAATCACTTATTCCAAAAGGAGCAACGTGGATTCCTAAAAGTGTTGTTAAGTTGTTTCCAAATCAAAATAAGATACTTTTAGATGATGGAATGCTACTTGAATATGAGATTCTTATTGTAGCAGCCGGTATACAAATAAATTGGGGTGGTATTAAAGGCTTAAAGGAGTCTATTGGGACTAATGGGGTTTGTAGCAATTATTCTTATAAATATGTTGATTCTACTTGGAGAGAAATTGAAAAATTCAAAGGAGGAAATGCGATTTTTACCCACCCCAATACTCCTATTAAATGTGGTGGCGCCCCACAAAAAATTATGTATTTAGCAGAAGAGTATTTTTGTAATGGCGGTTTGAAAAACAGAAGTGAAGTAATGTTTTATTCTGCGAACGCTAACATATTTCAGGTACCGCGTTATGCTGAAACATTAGAACAAGTACTAGAAAGAAAGCAAATTATAACGAACTATAATAAAAACTTAGTAGAAATTATCGCTGAAAAGAGAGAAGCAATTTTTGAAGATACGCAAACACTGAAGCGAGAAACAGTACCATATAGTATGATACATGTTGTTCCACCAATGGGGCCACCTAACTTTATTAAAGAAAGTGAGATAAGTGATCATCAGGGGTGGGTAGATATAAGTCCTTATACTTTGCAGCATGTAAAATATAAGAATATTTTTGGACTTGGAGATTGTACCAATTTACCTACATCTAAAACTGGAGCGGCAATTCGAAAACAAATACCTGTCTTAAAACAAAATATTTTGGACGTACTTAATGGAAGAGACTTGCAGGCTAATTATGATGGGTATACATCCTGTCCGATTGTTACAGGATATAAAAGTCTTATACTCGCTGAATTTAACTATGAACATGAGCCTCAAGAAACGTTTCCGTTTAATCAAGCGAAAGAACGGTATAGTATGTTTTTACTTAAAAGGTATATGTTGCCCTATATGTATTGGAATTTGATGTTGAAAGGGATTCTATAAGGAAAGATAGAGAGTTGTTGTAACAACCGAGAAGTAATTTGAAATAAGCATTTGGAGGGAATAGCTATGCTTTTAAAATATTTTTATGATGAAAAATTAGCTCATGCTTCCTATTTAGTTGGTTGTCAGAAGGAAGGCGTAGCAATTGTTATTGATCCCAGCCGCTATATAGAACAATATATAGAATTTGCTAAGAAAGAGGGAATGGAAGTAATTGCTGCGGCTGAGACTCATATTCATGCAGATTTTCTATCTGGGTCTAGAGAACTTTCCCTTCTTTTTAATGCAAATTTATATGTATCAGATGAAGGAGATAGTGATTGGAAATATCAAAATCTTAACGAGGGCCGATACAATTTGGTTAGAGAGGGAACAGAGTTTAAGGTTGGTCATATAAAATTCAATGTCATTCATACCCCAGGGCATACGCCTGAAAGTATTTCCTTTTTAGTAACCGATACAAGTCAAAATAATTATATGAATGATAAACCGATAGGAATATTCACAGGTGATTTTATATTTGTAGGAGATATAGGTAGACCCGATTTATTAGAAATTGCTGTTGGTATTAAAGATACCGCAAAAATAGGAGCGAAACAATTATTTGATTCTATACAAAAAATAAAAATACTCCCCGATTATTTGCAAATATGGCCATCACATGGTGCAGGAAGTGCATGTGGAAAAGCATTAGGAGCAATTCCAACTTCCACATTAGGTTATGAAAAGATGTTTAATTGGGCGTTTCAATGTAATGATGAAGATAATTTTATATCGAATTTATTGACGGGACAGCCAGAGCCTCCAAAGTATTTTCCATTAATGAAGCATTTAAATAAGTATGGTCCACCAACTCGTAAGAAGAGAGAGATTACTGCTATTTATATAATAGAAGAACTTCAAGAAGTGATGAGGGGTGTTCAGCAAATAGTTGATATAAGGGATGTAGAGTGTTTTGCTGCTGGCCACATCGAGAAGTCAATTAACATACCTTATAACAATTCTTTCACAACTTGGTGTGGGGAGATATTAGATTATAAAAAAGAAACTTTAATAATTTTAGATGCGGAAAATGTTAAAGTGGAGGAAGTTATTAGAGACTTTGAGTCCATTGGCTTAGATAATATTATTGCTTTTGCACCTTCAAAGGTAATTCAAAGATTCCATAGTTTAGAGATTTATAAGGAAAAAACATCAAATGAATTATATCCGTTAATAAAAGATGGAAGTGTAAAGGTTATCGATGTGCGTAGTAAAAAAGAGTGGGATGAAGGACATCTTCATGATGCAATACATATCACTTTAGGTAATCTACTTGAACGGCTAGATGATGTACCGAAAAATTGTCCAATAGTTTTACAATGTCGAACGGGGTTACGTTCCGCTATAGCAGCTAGCATTTTACAAAAAGCTGATATAAAGAAAGTAGTTAATTTAAAGGGGGGATTTCTTACGTGGAAAAAAGAAGGGCTCCCCTATACAACATGTAATCAAGAAATTTGAAATATATCAAAAGAGTCAAATGGAAAGAAAATAGAATCATTTGAAATAATCTAAGGGGATAAATAATAAAATTCAATTGCTATCAGTATGGGATATATAAACTAAAAATGATTTATTAAAGCCGCATTAAACGATAAAATTAAGCACAAATATGCTGATGTGTATCTATTCTATCAAAGTACATAAAACTAAAACTAAGACTAAGATATTCGAACGAACTCAAAAAGCCGAAACCCCTTAACTTAGGAATTTCGGCTTTGATAATGGTATCTGGCATGTTTACTGCAATAGAGTTATAAGTTCTTAAATTCCTTAAATTAGAAACTTGTACTTGATTACCGTAGTTAAATTGTTGCCCTTTTAAAAGAACTGGTTAGAGAAAAAAGAAAAATCTATTGGTTAGCATTTAACCGAAAGATTTTTCTTTGAATTAGCGTCTTTTACATCATAATTATTGAGGAAGGGAAATTCGACTGAGAAATGCTGTCAAATAAAAGAATAGGCTAATCTAATTTCTAATGGTCCCAGTATCTTTTATTTTGACGTGTGTTTTTACAGTTATTTTAGCCTCTGCTAACGCTTGCAACCAATCTCCTTTTAGTTTTTTCCACTCGTTATATTGAAAAGCTCTAGCATATAAGGATAATCCGATAGGATCAATTTTATTCTTTTGTAATTCATACAACATATTTTGTAATTTCTTATTAATTTCTTTTTGAACCTCATTTTCTAAATTATGTATGTTTTTTTTATTATCATAATGCTCCTTAATTAAATGTGCGTTAGTTTTTTCTATTACAGCTACATTAGCGTTTATATCGAAATTAAATACAAACTTTCCTTTTTGAAAATTAACATCTATTTTCCTAGTCGCATTCTGTATTAATATAGAAGTGTTTGGTTTTTGGCTGGATTTTTTAGGTGGAAGCGCAAGGTGTAGTATCATCCGGCCTTTATTTTTGGGCTTATTTAAAAGATTGAAGAACTTAACATTTTTTTTAGGGATACGGCTTAAATATTTACCTTGTCGATCTAAAAGTGCAATTCCTACCGTGTCGATTTCATTCTTTGTTTTTTTTATAACTGGAGCAGCTTGTGTCATTCCTTCTTCATTTTTTTCTCTCATTAATTGTTGAATCGTGGAAGAAACGGATTGATTATTTTGAATGGAGGATTCGATTACACTACTTATGTAAGATGGTAGTGATGGTTTATCGGGCTTATTAATTGTGAAAATTTCTTCTACAGGTCCATCAACAAGTACTACTTTAGCATTAATGGTAGCGTAAGGATCACGGTAAGAAGAATCAAGCTCCTGCATCCAATTTGCTTCTTGGGCCAATTTTTTCCCAATTAAAATGATTTCAGCTTTTGAGGCTGTCATATAGCCCGTTAACTTCGTATCTATTTTACTGAATCCATTATATACAGTGGATGCCCGCGCCCATTGCTCTATAGTACTTCTTTGCTGTTTATGATGAAAGAGTGGTATGCTTGTGCCCACTTTTATGTCTCCATTAGAAGTTCTATCTAAGGCGATTAACAGGATTAATGAAACCTGTTCAAGAGGGATTTTTTGACTACAACCGATTAAACATACACAACAAGTTACAATCCATATCCATTTTCGAATCAAAGTTGTTTCCTCCTAGTTAACCAAGTGAAAAGAATGCTGTATGCGAAAAAAAAGATTGGTAATAGAATAAAAAAAATGATATTTAAGATATCCATAAGAGAATATATAAACAAATATTGATCCACGTCGGGATTTAGAAAAATAAATAAGCCGACTATTAAAAACATAAAACTAACGAGCACCCAATTGCGAGCATTTTTTTGAAGTGAAATGGTCACAGATTCAAAACTGAAAAATAAATACGGATATATTGTAGTAGAAAATACAATCAAATAGTAAGCGATATATATAATTTCTAATCGTTCTATGAATGAAAAACGAACCCCTTTTAACAAATGAAATACTGGCCAAATTACGTCTTTTATCCCCTCCGGACTAAAGTATATATAAGAAAGAATAGTCACATATAGATAGAAAAACATGGTTCCAGTATTCGCTATTAGTATTCCTTTTATGGCTTTTTGTTTTTTTTGTAAGAACGGATAAATAAAATATGCAATTTCTAAGCCAGCATAAGGGGTAATTGTTTCTTTTGTTGCCTTTACAATAGGGGATATGCCATCTTTAAAAATAGGTAGTAGGTGTAAAGGATTGTAGTTACTCTTTAATGAAAAAAGAAGAAATAGTGGCATCCAAGCAGTGAAGAAGAAAACAAGCATAGAATAACTAGTAAGAGCCCTTATCCCACTCAATGATAAAATAATAAAAGGCAATAGTAATAATATGGCGATTTGATAAGCAGGAGTGGAAGGGAATATCCACACTTTTATAATGTCAGTTGCCTTTAATAAAGTATTAAAACCAGCAAAAAATAGATAAAAGGCATATAAAAGAAGAAAAATTGTTCCTAGCCATTTACCAAAGTATGTTTTTAAAATCTGTGAGAAATTTTTGCTAGGACTTTTTTGTAACATTAATACAATAAATACGCCAATTATAGAAGTAACCATCCATCCCAGAATGATAGAAATCCAGCCATCTGTGCCAGCGGTAGTAGCAAGTGGGCTTGGCATAATTAACATACCTGATGCAAGTTGCAGTGAATGGATGAAAACAATAAATTCAAATAAAGTTATGTTTTGAAATTTAAGATTCCCCATGCGAACCACCTTCTTTTTTCTTTTTTTGTTCCGGCTGTCCTGTACTCGAGCGGGTGGTGATCATGGAAATAGGAAATCTTACAAAAGAATCTTTTAACTCTTGGAGACGAAATGGTGCAATTGGCAATCCATATGGTGAACCATAGGAAGTTAATGAAACAAAATGAGCAAATAAGAGCATTAATCCACTAACAATACCTACAATCCCATAAAAATAGGCTAATAACATCATTGGAAAACGAATAAGCCGAATACAACTTGATAAATCATAATTAGAAACAATAAATGATGCAATGGCGGTAATAGATACGATAATAACCATAACGTTACTCACAAGACCAGCTTGAACAGCCGCCTGCCCAATTACAATCCCTCCAACAATTCCAATTGTTTGTCCAATTGGTTGTGGTAAGCGAATACCAGCTTCACGTAGCATTTCTAGTGTGATTTCCATTATAAAAGCTTCCAATAAAGGAGAGAAAGGGACTTTAACTCTTGACGTTGCAATAGAAGTGTATAGATCTAAAGGAATGATTTCAAAGTGAAAAGAGACTATAGCAATATAAATTGCGGGTAAAAAAATAGCTATAATAAATCCTGCAAATCGTAATAAGCGAAAAAATGATGCAATGAGCCAATGTATATTATAATCATCTGGAGTCTGAAAAAATCCAATTAAATTCATTGGGACAATCATCGCACCAGGAGATCTATCAATTAACACTGCTACTTTTCCATCAAGTATATGATTAGAAATGGCATCTGGGCGTTCACTTAAATAAGCCTGTGGAAAAGGAGTCCAATTTTGATCCTTTGTAAAATTAGATAGTTCTCCAATGCTCAATACCGCATCCGTTTTAATTTTACAGATTCTAGTTTCTATTTCTTGGACCACATCTTCGTTTGCTACATCCCCTAAGTAAATTAAATAGACTAAAGAAGTGGCGCGTTCTCCAATTGTCATTTTTTTAATTTTCAATTCAGTAGAAGGGATATATCGACGAATTAAGCCTATGTTTTTTGTGGCATTCTCAATAAACCCATCATGTGAGCCTTTAATAGTAACTTCTGAAATGGGTTCTTGAATCGCTCTTTCTGCCCAGCCTTTTGTATTTATTAGAAGGGACCTCTTTTCTCCTTCCATAAACAGTACACATTGTCCCTCAAGTAATCCTTCTTTAATTTCATTCCACGTATATACTATTTTGGTATGAGTAGCAATAATATTAGAATTAAATATTTGACTGTCTTCATTCACTTCTTGTAATAATGGTGTAACAACATTTCCTTTTAATGCAACACCATCTGTAAGGCCTTCAAAATAATATAGTAAAATATTCGTGTTTGTTTTTAATTGCAAGGGATGTTCAATCAAATCTGCACTAATATCAAAGATGTTATCTAATGTATTTTTAAGTTCTTTTAAGTTACTGGTTTGGATTTTTTCAATGGCTTTATCTGTCTTTGTTTCTAGGGTCTTTTCATTTAAGGACAAAATTGACACCTCTTTAATATATAACGATTAGTTGTAGTTATTATTTTTATATGTTTGAATTTTATTCACTAATTTAAACGGATGGAGATCAAGAATAACTAAAATTGAAGTACTATATTATAAATTCAATAATTGAGAGTAAAAAAGTAGATGTAATTTGTGTAGAAATCTAAGTATCAAGATAGAAGTGAAATTTGAATGATTATAATAAAAAAGAACCATTGATAGGTTCTTTTTAATAGTTGGTAAATATGTTGTCAACAATAGATGGCGATAAAGATAGTAATTTAGATGTCTTTATGTTACTCAGCTGAATTTTGTAGGAAGAATTATTTTTTCATACCTCAATGCTCAATAAAAAAGGACATTTCATTTATTTGGGTGTTTTAGTGTATTTGAATTTTGCACGCTAACAAATTTTGTTTAGGGACAAAATGTGAAGTTTTATTCTGAAATAACAGAAAGTTAATGCGGCAAAATTCCTATTGGTAATTTGGATAGGTATCAAATATTTCTTTGGCCTTATTTTCTTGATATGACCGTACGTTTATATGTTTCTAAGGGAAAGAAATATTTTCATTTTTATTACCATCTATTGTTTGATTAAGATGGTAACACGAAAATGAAACGTTTACAACCAGAAAATAAAGAAAAAATATTAAAATGCGACTTTTTTCGACAAATATTCCTATAAAACGTTTTGTAGGAATTAGAAATAACTAAATTAGTAATAATAGCTTAATTAAAGTGAAATTCAATGAATAAGAGTCCAAAGGCATGAATTTAAATGATAAAGTTATAATTTTTTTTTTTGAACTGTAAGTGTTTTACAAGTATAGTTAAACTTTAATCCAACTAGCATTTCTTCCTTTTGTCACTAGCTTAATATGGCCAAACAATTGCAAGGAATTTAAAGCCTTACTGATTGTACTCTCTGCTATGTCTGGATATGTGTTACGAATACACTCCTTAGTAAAGGGTTGTTTTTGTTTAAGGATAAAATCCTGAATTCTCTCCACTTTAGTATGCTTACATATAGAATCTAGAACTGTATTATGAAGATCTTTGTATGCCTCTAATATAATAGTTAAAAACGTTTTTAACCAAAAGCTACTATTATGTTCCTCGCAGTACCAATTTACCGAAGATTTATAAATCGAATTGTAATATTCAGATTCATTTTTTTTAATGTATTTATCCAGACATACATATTTTACAAATGTATTTCCACTCTTAATTAATAGCAATTGCATTAACATAAGTGCCAATCTGCCGTTACCCTGATTAAAAGGGACTATGCAATAAAAATTAAATATAAAACGAGCTATTAATAAAAGTGAATGATGGCCCTTACTAGAATTTAATGAGTTATATTGATCACATAATTGTTCCATTACTTGTGGAATAAGCTCATGTGGAAGAATGCGGTAACTATTTAAGTGCATTCCGTTTTCAGGAATACCTGGAATAGTAAACGGTTTTTCGCGCCATTTGGCACTGTCAGAGGTAATGTAATGTATTAATTGAAAATGTAATTCCTGTATAGTCTCTGGATTGATTAATAAATCACAGGAATTCTTATGTACAAAAGTAAGTGTTTGATAAAAACAAAAGATAGCATCTTCCGAAATATTTTGAGGTACTATATCATCTAAAATAAGTTCTTTTAATCTTTTATTAGGGACTTTTATATCTTCATAGGTAGTAGTAAAGTTTTTTATGTAATGAAGTGGTATGGTTTTTTCTAAGCTAGTAAATATATCAGGATTTTGTTCCTGATAAGCAGCTAATTTTCCTTTTAATTCACTAATTTCACTAATTATATTTAATAGTCTCCTTTTTAATTCAATATTTTTATACCTGTCATCGAAAAAATTTCTCATTTTTATTCCCCCTGTAACCCCTTAACATGCTGTTACATAAATCTTTCCATTCTAAAGATAGTTTACAACATTATTTTGAAATAACAATATATTTATTTTGATTTTGAACTTATTTTAGAATCAAAATTGTTATTTAAATTTGATTAACGAGTTAGAACTTATAATTAATCATGTTTGAATAAAGAATGAATATACACAGATAGAAAATATAGTTTGACTTAAATTCCTTTTTATGAATTTACGAGGTGAAAATATAATTTTAGAATTATTATTAGTGTAGTTTGCTGTATTATTGCTGGGAATTTACTAGAAAGTAACTAATTTTCACAAATAAAATAAAGAAATCTTAAAGAGGAATCAATAGGATCTAATTTGAATAGGCATAATCCTAACATTAAATGTGCAAATGTACAATAATTAAATGAAAAAAATATGAAAATATCGACTTTTTTCGACAAAATAAATTAAATAGAAAAACAATCTAATGTAAGAAAATTGTTGCTTTAGATGGTCTCTGCATTTCATAAATTAATATTGAAGGAATTATCAAATGATTTTTACGAGTAATAAAAGAGTAGATATATATTAAATTGTGACAATTATAAAGTTAGTATTCTCCATTTTCATTATTTAATTTAACAAATTTAATAATAGTAAGGTGACTTTTCTATATTTAATATAAGTATTTGAGGGGGTATGTTGATAAAAAGTGTCATTTTCTATATATCCATGTAGCATTTAGTACTTGTATTGCGAAATATTTTGACATAAGTTAATTTAAATATTAGGTACAGAAACATTTTAAGGAAAAGAGTCAGTATAAAAGTACCCTGAAAAACGTTTCACCCTAAAAACGTTTTTCCTCAAGAGATTTTTTCTCAGGAGCACTAAAGTTTTTTAATTTGTTTCTGTGCCTTATTAGATAAAAATAATATAATAAGTTGTTTAGAAAAGGTGAAAATTTCCCCCATTATAAAATGAACCTCATATCACTTAACGTCCGTATAGTCTAGTTAAAGTAGGAATTTAAAGAAAAGGAAAGGGCTAGCTCTAGTTATAATTAGTGCAATAAATAGGGGGCTACTCAAATTTTTTTGTTAGATTTGGTAGGAGTAATAATTACGTTTGTTGGACTAGGTGTATAAAAGTGCATACCCTTTTTGATTCAACCGATGAGGCGCTAATCAAGGATTTAATCATCTAGAATTTAGAAAGGTTAAATGTGGAACTGAATTTTCTGCTAAATTAGTAGAGACTAAAACAATCCCCTTAAATTGAATTATTCACTACTTAACGTCCTGATAGATTGTTTGAAGTGTTAGTAGGCAAATCTAAAAATAAAAAAGGATATTCTACTCTTCTTTTATGTATATAAAACAAAGTGTAAGGTAAGTTCCAGATCCAAAGTGTTTTATTTAATATTCATTCAATCTCATGCGTACTACTTTTATTTTCTTAAGAGCATGTATTTGCGTGGATGCTCTTAAGAGAATAAAATGCCTAAAAAAATAAGTATAAGCATACATTTTAAAAATTGATATATCGTATATTATAAAAAACTCCTTGTTCTTCAAATAACGAACAATACAATGTGAATGAAACTCTCAGAAGAATTTACATATAGAATTCACCTTAACTCAAAAAAACACATTTTATGCAAAATTATATTTGCTGCTATAGAAGGGTGGGGGTTAACATGACCAAAACTTGGTGTAGGTTCGTATTCCTTGTAAAATAAGTGATTCTTTACTGTTTTCTCTAGTTGTATCTATTAATGATTCATCAGGTTTCCTTCCAGTGGAAGGGACATAAGTTGTTACTACCCTTGGAAATATATTAATAAACACCCATTCAAATTTTTCGATATTTCTATTTCCAAATTCTAATGTTTCAATTGGCTTAATTGTATTTTCTCTATCAAAAAATTTTATTATGTAAAACCTTTTTGAGAGGTCACTACTATGTTCAATAGTCCAAATTAAATTTTCCATTTTCTTGATTTGCAACAAGTCCATTTCCGAAAATCCTTTCATACATAAATATAGCGAATGTTCCTATTCTATACTATATATTTTGAAATTTAAATAGTTATCTTATACGATGGGATAAAAAGAAGTTAATACTCTAAAATTTATCTTAGAAAAGGACACACCTACGCATACATATGCTATAGGTGTGTCCTTTTTTAGTTGTTTATAAGTTTCCTACAGAGTTATTGAAGTAAAGTTTCAACAGTGTCTCCGTAGTGAAGTGAGATTCATTATATAAGATTCATTTAAACCGTATATTAAGTTCATATGAATCACGTATTGGAATTTTACAATATGTGTGTAAGGCGTTTCTAGAATTATATTATTTTGAAAATATAAACTTCAATATACCAAAAAGTAAGAATATTAAACCGTAATAATTTTAGAATGTACTTCTAATTAAAAGACGTGCGGAAATGCACGGATAATAAAGGAGAATTTCTTATGAAAATGTATAAAAGTGAAATGAAAAAGAGTGTAATAACTGAAGAGGATGTAGATATGTTAAAAATAATGGCACATCCAATTCGATTGCAAATTATAAACGAGTTAATTCAGTATAAAAAATGTAATGTTACACAATTGACGAAGCTTTTAAAAATTCCACAATCCACTGTTTCCCAACATTTATCGAAAATGAGGGGTAAGGTGCTAAAGGCTGAAAAAAAGGGTTTAGAGATGTACTATTATATTACTAATTTAAAGGCGAGTCAGATTGTTGGAATTTTAGGTTTGTAAATAAACAAAACTTCACATATTTCATTATAAGTAAAACGCAGAATAATCCCCCACAAATATGTGGGGGATTTCTTTTATGAAAATAATATCAGTTTTTTTGAGTAGTGACACGATGGTCACCATGTTCTAATGTGCTAATAAAAGAAAAATTTTGAAAGTGCTAAAACGCTTCATATTTTTCAATATAATTTATGTCGCAAAAATCTTTTAATTTCATCAAAAGCTAAGTGACGATGACCGGCCTGACAATGTTGTTCACCACCAGTTTTCTTAGTGAAAACTACAGAAGTGATGGAGGCTGCATTACATAGCTCCGATTCGATTTGCGGTAATCGGCTAATTGGAACGTACTGATCGTCTTCACCAGCCAGGAGCAATACTTCTTGATTTATGAACTGACCGATTCCTGCCATCGTATGTTTTTCAAAGTTTTTAAGTAAGTTAAATGGCGTTTTTTCACCTGTATTTTCCATACCTTTTTTAACTTTCCAGTTCAGGTCGATGCTGGTGGCCATCATGTGTTTAAACATGGTATTAATTTTGTCAGCTTCATTAGTAGCCAGAAGCGTGGTCAATTTATTCCAGATATTATCCGGCATGCGCATCTTGAGTGCATCAAGGCCACTATAAAAAATATTAAAGGCGATGACTTTGTCGATTCGTTTTTCAAAAGCGGCGGCACGCATTGCCAAGTAGCCGCCCCAAGAAGCTCCGAGAATACTAACACGGTCAAGTTTGAAATAGTCAATGACTGTGGAAACGGGCTTCTCCCAGTTGTGGATGAATTTTAAGCCGTTTTTCAGTGCTGTTCCTTGTCCAGGTCCATCAAAAACTATAATATTATAATTGATTCCTATGAGGTAGTTCATCATTTTCATCATTTCCTCCATGTAGGAATCGTAGCCTCCAAAGAAAAGTAGTGTATTACATGCGCCTGGTGTCATGAATTTGATTGCAGGAAGATAGGAATCTTCATAAGGAATTTGATAGGTTTCATACTCAAAGTCATGAAAGCCCTTATAAAAAGTTTCACGGTATTTTTGGTAGACTTTTTCTTTTTTTGGATCGGAGGATTCCATATAAAACTCGGCAGCCTGATAATAAACCGAAGCTAGATCGAAGTCTTTCTGATGCTCCCGCATTGCTGCATATTCTATCCAAGTGTTATACCAGCTGTCCGTGTCTGTAAGTCTTGGGATGATGGCTTGCAAATCCTGATTTGCCCGCTCATCGTCTTGATAGAAATCGTTGAAAAAACGGTTAATTTGCAAATTGAACTGTTCGTTGTTTACATACTGTTTAAACATAAAATCCCTCCTTATATTTGACTACAAGGTAAGGATAAGAGAAGTATATTAAAGAAACAACAAGCAGGAGAGGGTAAGAAGTACGAAATCGAACCATAAGGATATAAATGGTTTGATAAGCAACTTTGGGAAGGAGATTGATTATTAATGGGAGAGGATGTTCGCGTTTATAAAACGAAGAAAAATATTTCTAATACACTTATTACCCTCTTGAACGAAAAAGAGTTTGGGCGAATTACAACTAAAGATATTTGCATAAATGCTATGGTGAGTAAGTCCACATTTTACAGCCATTTTGCAGATAAATATGATCTTTTGGAAAAATTAGTGCAAAATTATGTCTGCTGGTTCAAGGAAGAAATTGAATTTCGTTTCGCATTAATAGAGAATGGAAATGTGGCTCAAGCTATTAATATGATAACCGATAAGATCTCAGCGCGAAAAAAAGAGATTGCAACTTTACTCCATGTACGTGTTCCCTCAGCGGATTTACGTTTAGAATTAGAATCCATTTTATATAATGCCTGCTATTCCTATTTGAAAGAGCAGCAGGTTGAAGTAAGTGTGCCGATTGACTTTGTAGCTCAGTTGTATACAGCAAACGCAATGGTGTCAATCAATTGGTCGCTGAGCAACGATAAAAATCCAGATGTGGTTGAACTAATTGATAATATGCAGGGATATGTTTTTGATCTGATTTTGTCAGGTGGCGAGAGAATGTAATAAATCATGAAACCTGCTTAATAATGTAGTTATCGTGTGGGGTGTGGTTGTAAAAAATTAAGTAATCGATATTTGGATTTTTTGTGAATCTTTATTGGTTTTTTATAAACTCTTTACTACATAATGTTACAAAATAGAATTAATTTGCTTAATTTAGCCCCATATCAGGTTAATAAATAAACTAAATGTGTTTATGTTATTGAACTATTAATATATTAGTAGGTGATTTGTTCGTTTATCCCTATATTGCTATTATATTAGCATAAACAATATATTGGGGGGACAAGTATGAATTTGAAGTTAACACCTAAGTTAGAAAGATTAAGAAAAAGTAAAAAAGGAATTGGTGCTTGTGTTTTAGCTGTAGGGTTGACGGCAATTACAATGATTCCTCAAAGTGCATATGCACATGGGTTTGTTGAAAAGCCGAGTAGTCGTGCTGCTTTATGTAGTCAGAATTATGGAGCATTAAATTTAAATTGTGGAAATGTAATGTACGAACCTCAAAGTCTAGAAGCACCTAAAGGATTCCCAGATGGTGGACCGATTGATGGGAAAATCGCTTCGGCAGGAGAACTGTTTGGGGGGATTCTTGACCAACAAACATCAAATCGCTGGTTCAAAAACACAATAAAGGGGGGAGCAAATACATTTACATGGAAATACACAGCGGCACATTCTACAAGTAAATGGCATTATTACATTACCAAAAAGGGATGGGATCCTAATAAACCATTAACACGTGCTGAATTAGAACCAATTGGAACTGTGAAACATGACGGTTCGGCAGCATCAAATAATTTAACACATACAATTAATGTACCAACTGATCGCAATGGTTATCATGTTATTTTAGCTGTATGGGATGTAGCAGATACGTCAAATGCGTTTTATAATGTAATTGATGTAAATCTAGTAAATAATGAAGCTCCCGATACAGTAGCTCCAAGTCAACCAACTGGATTAAATGCGTCTAAAGTTTCTGCCAATAGTGTTGAACTAACATGGAAGGCCTCAAATGATAATATAGGCGTAAAAGAATATCAAGTGTTACGTAATGGAGAAGTAATTGGTACGGTACTAAGTACAACTTTTACTGATAAAAAACTAAAAGCAAATACGGAATATACCTATACAATAAAGGCATTAGACGCTGCTGGAAACATATCAAAAGAAAGTGAAAAACTAAAGGTTAAGACAACGAATGAAACTCCAGATAAAGAGGCTCCGACTCAACCAAAAGGATTACATAGTATGGGTACAACAGCGACAACTGTTGATTTGATGTGGGGTGCGTCTGAAGATAATGTAGGTGTTGATCATTATGTTGTATATAGAGAAAGCACTGGGGTTATGAATAAAATTGGGACAGCGGATAATACATCCTTTATGGATAAAGATTTAAAAACTAATACATCGTATAAATATGTAGTGACGGCGGTTGATTTAGCTGGAAATGAGTCTAGTAGAAGTGATGTTTTAACTGTAGCAACAAAACTAGAGGACTCTACTTATGAAAAATGGGATGCAAGAAAAGCATACAATAAAGGTGATAAAGTAGTACATGAGGGAAAAGTGTATGAAGCGATTCAAAGTTATCAAGGGAACGGCGATCCAAATTGGATTTTTGCACTATCGCTTTGGAAGCCAGTTTTAAATAAATGATAAGTGGAAAAGGGTAGTTATCACTTATTCTATGTGCAATACCGGAACAGGGGTGCAATTTTTACTCTTCATCCCAATATATACGAAATGAAATTATTAAAGAACCCCAATGGTATTCCATCAAAAAGGAATTCCATTGGGATTCTTTATTTTTTAATTTGTAATAGCGTATATTTTCACTGTAAATTTGTTAGTGGCACCAAGTGGGCTTGCAATATAATATTTAGCATTCGTATAAGCTTCAGTCCTAGATCCATGTGAAATATTTTTCCAACGAGTAGAATCTGTACCTAGGGAAACGTCAATCATTACATTGAAAGAGATAGAAGAAGGATGATCTTTTTCTGAAGGCTCAATAATCCATTTTAATTCCTTAGTACCTACAGGTAAACTATCAATTTTAAAGTTTTGACTGGATCGATTTTGTTGTCCGGATAAAGGGCTAGATTCGGATGAAATTTGCGAAATTAATATTTCTTTTTCATTCGAATGTATACCATTTAATTTAATGATACTATCAATTAAACCTGGACCAGGAAAATCAGCTGCGATAATACCAGAATGTTTAATTCCACCTTGTTGCAAGAGTTCGGTCCCAAGTGTATTCATTCCACCATAAAATACTTGACCATTTATATCACGAGGGAAATCTTCCCACGCATTAGTTGTAGCTTTTTGAATCATCTTGGGGTTACTATCAGTATTTTTGCTCTCTTTACCACTTGCAACAAACCAAGGATAAACATTATTTAATAATGCAGCAGCACCACCTGTGCCACTAAAATGGTTAAGATAGATTTTATCATTGTTAAAATTATTATTTGCATTTTGAAGGTGGGTTTTCACCGCATTCCATTTTTCATACATTCCGTCTGGTCCGTTTTCAATTTCAAATGTATCTTGTATATTTAAGCTATCGTAATTAATACCATATTGCTGAGAGGCTGTAAAGTTTTGTAAGACTACAATTTTCCCTCGGATGTCTCCTAGAGTAGGATTATTTCTTTTTGAAGTTGGTACAGAACTCGGATCCCAAAAATAGGAAGAATTAAGGCCTTTGTATTTATTAAGTATTTCCTCGAATGATAGTGAGCCACTTTCAGGAGTAGTTTCTTCTTTTAAGCGCATTAAAATTGTTTCTGTAGGATGATCTTTTAAAAATTGAATTGCCTCTTTTAATACATCTTCAAACATTGCTTTTTGATTTACAATCCCATGGTACATTGCAAAAGAATCTTTTACACGTTTAACACGCATATCTACATATCGAATTCCGGAATTTAATTGTTGTGGTAGACTCATAGTTTGATTTCTTGTCAAATTTTCATCAAGAAAACTTGCTCCATGTAAAGCCATTGTACCGTGAGTCCCTGGAATAGATATTTCACTCAATTTTGTTGAATCTGCTACTTTCGACATCCATGCTGGGTTTTGATAGCCTATATTGGATTCATAGGAATAACCTGGATGACTATCAGCAAAAATAGTAGATGGTGTACTTAAACTTGCTAGTGTGAAACAAGTAAGGATACTAATTTTTAAAAAATTCCTCATTTTTATTTTGTTCATTTTATCTCTCCTGACTTTTAAACAATAGATATAATAAAACAAGATGATTTTTTACTACATCTATTGTTTTCATTCTTAAAGTAATGAATTTTTGTGTTTGAAAAAATCAAAATAGGGTAGGAAGTTATTTGAGATTTTAATAGTTTATTGTAATAAATTGCATCCAATAGTCAAACCGATTCTTAAAGAATTGAAGCATAGATAGGTAAAAAACAAACTTTCCGCTGTACTGTATACAAACAAAACAGAAGTCTTAAAAAAGACTTCTATTTTGTGACATATAATGAATGATAAGGTGGTTAACAAATCAAGATAATGTGACTGAGTGGTAAAAATCTATTTATAGCTGTTTCAGAATTTTTTATAACAAGGTTACTTATGAAAAATGGGACTCTGTTAGGCTAACGAAAATTAAGAAATTCTACTCATTAAAACTTAAACTAACTACAGTTGCGATAGATTGGGCTGCATGTTCCCAGCTTCCATCTATCACTTTTCCAATCTGTTGACCAAGTGCATTTAAATCATTTGGATTAACTGGAATCCCATTATACGCAGCAAGAATTGATAAAAGTGGAGCGGCAAAAGGTGTCCAACCACCTCTATCAATATTAAATACAGGCTTATCTATTACCTTTCCATCTTGCACTGTAAACTCATAATAAAATTGATCATCTGGACGAAAACTTAAATGATGAGAAATTTGTCCCTTAACATATGTTTTACCGCCACCTAAATTTACTACTTCAATTGGTTTTACATTAAATTCATGCTCAAATACTTTAATTTTTTTAACTTCTGGACCATTTAAGGCAGCTTTAACTGCTGTTTCCAAATTATTTTGTGCAAATGGTTGAATACTCATCTGTGTCTCTTCTTGTTGGATAGGAGCCTCTTTTTCAGCAGCAAACACCGATGTACTTGGTAGTGCACCTGTAGCCAATGTAGCTGCAAGTGCTGTCGTCATCATGATTTTTCTTTTCATCTTCATAGTTTTCTTCCTCCCTTAAAGTTATGATATATAATTTTTTAAAGACTGACATGGGGCAATATTTTATTTCATAATGCACGCAAAAAAATAGTTTAAGAATTATGTGAAATTATGTCAGAAAATTAAAGTTAATTATATATGCAATTACAATGATAGCTATCTACACATGTTTTTTCAATTTTCTAATAAATAATACAGTAATACCTTTTCATAAGGCAATTTAGTGTTTCAATTCTCTCTTTGTACGTTTTAAACAAATTAAAATCGTAGTGGTAATAATATATTTGTAATCAAATGTCATATATACTTCGAGAAAAGTACACAATATTTTTATAAAAAACTATAGGAAATATCATGATATAGTTATCAAACTAAGTAAGATAAATGTTAATCTTATGAAGAGATTCCAGTGATCTGCTATAAAATTACTGAAAAATGAGCATGACATCATACACGCATGTGATTGAAAAATTTTATAAGTGGCGTATAAAACTATAACAAATACTACAAATCAATTAAAAAATTTCAGTTATTCTGAATGCGAAGGGCACGTAATATTTATTGTGAACTGTAGTACTGATTAAGATTTTAGGAGGAAGTATGAACAAGAAGACTAAAAGAATCATATTAATTATTGGTATATTAGTAGGCATTAGTATCTTTTTATATTTACAAAACAATTTAATAAGTATAACTGAGGTTAAAATAACCTCTAGTAAAATTCCCTCTTCTTTTAAAGGATATAAAATACTACAAATTTCAGATTTACATAATAAAAAATTTGGTGATAATCAAGACGTTTTAATTCAAAAAGTAAAAAGCATAAATCCAGATATTATTGCTATTACGGGTGATTTAATAGACAGTAAATCGTACGATGCAGAAATGAGTATGCAAGTAATACGAGAACTTGTGAAGGAATATCCAGTATATTTTGTGACAGGAAATCATGAAAAATGGTCAGGAAAATATAACAGTTTAGAAAAAAAATTAAAGAAACAGCATGTCACTGTTTTAAGAAATGAACATGTAATAATACAAAAGGGAGGACACGAAATAAACTTGTTAGGAATTGATGATCCGGAATTTAATACTGGAGATATTGATGAAGGAAGTATTGTAAAAAATGCAATTGTAAAAGCAAAAATTGAAACGCAGCCAGATAGGTATAATGTATTATTATCCCATAGGCCTGAATTTCTAGAAGAGTATGCTGAGGAGAAAGTAGATTTAGTGTTATCGGGTCATGCACATGGGGGACAAGTTCGGTTACCTTTTATCGGGGGATTAGTTGCTCCTAATCAAGGAATACTGCCCAAATATACAGCGGGTTTATATGAACAACAAAATACGTCTATGATAGTTAGTAGAGGATTAGGCAATAGTATCATTCCGCAAAGAGTTTTTAATAGACCTGAGATTGTAGTCGTGCAGTTAAATTAATCTGTATGGCTTTTTTGTTCAGGAGAATAATTTAAAGGTAGTTTTTCTTGAGTACAAGTTTCCATTACAATTTTGTTAAAATTTTTCAAGGTTACATAAAGTAACAAAATTTGACCTATTGAGTTTGTTATAGTGTAAATAATCAAAAAACTTAAAAATTAGTCGAGTTAAAATAGTTATTATTAAGCAATATTAAAAATATAAAGGGGTGTACAAATGCATAAAGAATTTGAAATTGAAGAATATACGGCGATTGAGGAGCAAATTCATTATTATAGTACGTCTTTATTAGTAAGTCATCCTGAGCAAATTGTAAAGTATTTAGAAAAACGGTTGGAAAAGTATGCAGAAACGTTACAATATGCACATTTATATCCGGAAACGGTTATATTACCAATACAGCAAATAGTTATCGAATATTCTTTAGATGTTGCTAGAATTAGAAGGTATTTAAATTTAAAAACATAACAAAAATCGAATAATTTACAATGAAACAGAGTCGACTTTAAGAAAAGATATTCTAATGTCGACTCTGTTTCATTGATTTAGTAAATAACAGAAAAAATATGTTTGAAAAGTTTGACATATAATAATTCGAGAGTAAAATAAAAGTGAGTACTCACTCATTTTAAAGAAAAGGGGGATTTTTAGTGCAGCAACCTTCAATTATTTTACGAGATGTATCAAAAAGTTTTGGGAAAAAAGAAGTTTTGCATAACCTTTCGCTGCAAGTAGAAAAAGCAGAAATTTTTGGCTTGGTTGGACCTTCCGGATCAGGGAAAACAACACTCATTAAAATGATTGCAGGTATTAATGAGTCAACTACAGGGGATGTAATTGTTTTTAATACAAACATGCCTAATCTAAATGAAATGAAAAGAATTGGTTATATGGCTCAGGCTGATGCATTATACGAAGAACTATCGGCATATGAAAATGCAGATTTTATTGCAACGATGTATGGGTTAAAAGGTAAGCGTAAGAAGGAGAGAATCGTAGAAGTTTTTGAACTTGTGCAATTATCAGAGCATATGAAAAAGCAAGTACAGCATTTTTCAGGTGGAATGAAAAAACGTTTATCATTGGCGATAGCACTCCTTCATGAACCAGAAATATTAATTTTAGATGAGCCAACAGTTGGGATAGATCCTCTACTTCGAAAATCGATTTGGGAGAAGTTTTATGACCTTAAAAAGAAAGGAACAACTATTATTGTAACAACGCACATTATGGATGAAGCTGAATTTTGCGAACGTCTAGGGCTAATTAGAGAAGGGAATTTAGTTGCGATTGGCACACCGGAGGAATTGAAAAAACAAACATCTTCTGGACGAATTGAAGATGTCTTTATGTTAGAAGGAGTGATTGAATCATGAGAGTTAATGGTGTAGTCATCCGTATCATTCGTCAATTTTTTCGAGATAAGCGTTCTTTAGCAATGATGTTTGGGGCACCAATGTTATTACTTTGGTTATTGTCGCTAGTATTTACACAAAAAGACTATATACCGCATATTGCTGTAGTCGATGTACCTGCTCCTATAGTAAAAGTAATGAAAAATCAAGAAGCATCAATTTATGAATATAGTAAAGACAAAGCAATTTCGGAATTAGAAAAGCAAAAGGTAGATGCAGTAATTCATTTAGAAAATGGAAAAATGAATCTTCTATTAGAAGGCAGTGATTCATCAAAAAACCGTGCGGTACTTCAAGTATTGCAAAAGAGTACAGAGAAGAATGATGTATCAATGATGAAGCCTGAAGTGGATTATTTACATGGCTCTAAAGACATTACGATGTTCGATGGGCTTGGTCCCGTATTAATTGGTTTCTTTACATTTTTCTTTGTATTTATATTGTCCGGAGTATCTTTTGTAAGAGAACGTTTAAGTGGTACATTAGAGAGATTATTGTCCACACCAGTGAGAAGATGGGAAATAGTTTTAGGATATATTATTGGTTTTGGAATCTTTGCATTTATACAATCTATTATAATTGTAAGTTTTTCAGTTTATATTTTAGATTTATATGTAGCTGGCTCAATATGGCTAACGCTACTTATAACATGTATGCTTTCTTTAACTGCACTAACATTAGGCACATTTTTATCGGCATACGCAAATAATGAATTTCAAATGATTCAATTTATACCGCTTGTTATCGTGCCACAAGTCTTCTTTTCTGGGTTGTTTCCAATGGAATCCATGAATACATGGTTACAAATGTTAGGTAAATTATTTCCACTCACATATGGTGCTGACGCTATGAGACAAGTAATGATTCGGAATCAAGGGTTTACAGAGATTGCATTAGATCTTACTGTATTACTACTTTTTTCACTATTATTTGCAGTAGGAAATGTATTTGCATTAAAGAAACATCGCAAAATATAATGATGATAAAAAGGAGCACAATAAATGAAGAAGGATTGGCTGGAAGAATTAGTTGCCGCAACGAATACTGATAAACGTAATGAACGTCAAATGCGTATATTAGAGGCAGCTGTTGATATGTTTGGAGAAAAAGGGTACGCCTCAACTTCAACGAGTGAAATTGCAAAGCGCGCTGGTGTAGCGGAAGGAACAATCTTCCGCTACTATAAAACGAAAAAAGATTTATTGTTTGCAGTCGTGATGCCGACCTTAACAAAGTTTGCTGCACCATTTTTCGTACAAGCCTTTGCAAAAGAAATATTTAAAACAGAGTATGAATCGTATGAAGTGCTTTTAAGAGTAATAATTCAAAATAGATTTGAATTTGCTAAAAAGCACTTTCCAATGATAAAAATATTAATTCAAGAAGTACCATTTCAGCCGGAACTAAAAAGTGAAATACAACAATTAATAGAAACAGAACTGCTTGTACATTTTAAAAAGCTGATTGCAAAGTTTCAAGAAGAAGGGGAAATTATTGAACTTCCGCCATCTTCCGTATTACGTCTTACTTTATCAGCTGTATTAGGGTTGCTCTTAACGAGGTTTTTATTATTGCCGGAAGAGAAATGGGACGATGAAGTGGAAATTGAAAATACGATTCAATTTATATTGTATGGACTAACGCCACGGAGGTAATGTGATGCGACAATTTGCTAAACCGATAATTGTTGTAAGTAAATGTTTAGAATTTGATGCCTGTCGTTATAATGGAGAGATGGTTCCAGATTTAACAATTCGAAACTTGCAGCCATTTGTTACATTTATACCTGTATGTCCTGAAGTAGAAATTGGTTTAGGGACTCCTCGTGAAACGATACGTATTGTAGAAAAAAATGGAGCGAATAGGCTTGTACAGCCGTCAATACAAGAAGATGTAACTGAAAAAATGAATGAATTTTCAAATGCATTTTTACAAACATTACCTGAAGTTGACGGTTTTATTTTGAAGAATCGTTCGCCAAGTTGCGGAACTCGTGATGTGAAAATCTATTCTGGTTTTGAAAAAGGGCCAATAAAAGGAAAAGGAACTGGATTATTTGGCGGAGCAGTAATAAAAAAATTTTCGCATCTTCCAATTGAAGAAGAAGGTAGATTGTCGAATTTTATTATTAGAGAGCATTTCTTTACAAGATTGTTTACAATCGCGCATTACAAAATGATTAAACATACTAAAAACATAAAAGAACTCGTAGCGTTTCAATCAGATTATAAGTATTTATTTATGGCATATAATCAGGTGAAACAAAAAGAATTAGGGCGTATTATTGCAAATCAAAAAAATGAAACAATGGAAGTCGTATTTGATAACTATGAGAAGACTTTATATGAATTATTTATGCGCGCGCCTCGCTATACATCGAATGTAAATGTATGTGAGCACATTTTCGGATATTTTAAAACAAAGCTAAAAAAACAAGAAAAAGATCATTTTCTAGAACTGATACAAAAATATGCAGAAAAGAAAATACCACTTAGTAGTTTGCTTACAATTTTAAAATCATGGGCCATTCGATTTGATGAAAAGTATTTATTAAGACAAACATATTTTGAGCCATACCCTGAAGGGTTAGTAGAAATTTCTGATTCAGGAAAAGGTAGAGATTATTAAACAATAAATTACATAATTCGACACAAAACCTCCTATGTTGTTGTAGAACAATGTAGGAATTTTTTTGTGCATTGGTACAGAATCTGTTTTAAAATTAAGTTATGACAGAATTATAGCAATTGTCTAACTAATATTCGTGTCTTTTAAGAAGTAATGTTTGTAGTAGAAACTCGCACGCTGTCGAAACTCAATATTCGATAAGGGGTGTGTAGCGGAATGGAATTTACTCTAACTCGCGAAAAACAAATGATTAAAGAAATGGTACGTGACTTTGCTGAAAAGGAAATCGCACCGAAAGCTGTATATTATGACAAAACTGCGGAATTTCCATATGAAACATTTCAAAAAATGGGCGAACTAGGATTGTTAGGTATCCCATTCCCGGAAGAGTATGGAGGTTCAGGTGGCGATACGTTATCGTACGCGTTAGCTGTTGAAGAGATTGGTCGTGCTTGTGGTGGAACAGGTTTAAGCTATGCTGCAACAATTTCATTAGGTGCTTCTCCAATTTATTATTTCGGTACAGAAGAACAAAAACAGAAATTTTTAGTTCCAATGGCGTCAGGTAAAACGTTAGGTGCTTTCGGATTAACGGAGCCAAATGCTGGATCTGATGCAGGGGGCACACAAACGAAAGCAATTTTAGATGGTGATGAATATGTTATTAGTGGTGAAAAGTGCTGGATTACAAACGCAGAGTATGCAAACACAATTATTGTAACCGCTATCAACGGTTTTGAAGACAATGGTAAAAAACGTATTTCTGCATTTATCGTACCGACTACTAGTGAAGGATTAACGATTTCAAGCCCTTACGATAAGATGGGTGTTCGTGCTTCTAATACTTGTGAAATCGTACTTGATGGTGTACGTGTACCGAAAGAAAATATTCTTGGTGATGTAAATAAAGGATTTAAACAATTCTTATATACACTTGATGGAGGACGTATTTCAATTGCAGCATTAGCAGTAGGTATTGCACAATCTGCATTTGAACGTGCATTACAATATGCGAAAGAACGTCAACAATTTGGAAAACCGATTTCTAATTTCCAAGCGATTCAATTTAAATTGGCTGATATGGCGACTGAAGTAGAATTAGCGCGTAATTTAGTACATAAAGCAGCTTGGTTAAAAGATAACGATAAACCTTTCGGTAAAGAAGCGGCTATGGCAAAGTTGTTTGCATCTGAAGCTGCAAGTCGTATAGCAAATCATGCAGTACAAATTCATGGTGGATATGGCTATATGCGCGAATATGAAGTTGAACGATATATTCGTGATGCAAAACTTTTAGAAATTGGTGAAGGAACTTCTGAAATTCAACGTCTCGTAATTGCAAGACATTTAGGATGTAGATAAAAAGGAGGAGTCACTATGTTTCAAAAAATATTAATTGCTAATCGCGGGGAAATCGCAGTTCGTATTATGAAAACTTGTCAAAAACTTGGCATTCGTACCGTTGCTATTTATTCTGAGGCTGATGAAAATGCCCTTCATGTAAAATTGGCAAATGAAGCTTACTTAGTAGGCGGTCCACGTGTCCAAGAAAGCTATTTAAACCTTGAAAAAATTATTGAAATAGCTAAGAAGACAAATGCTGAAGCAATCCATCCGGGGTACGGATTATTATCAGAGAATCCATCTTTTCCGATTCGCTGTAAAGAAGAAGGAATCGTATTTATCGGTCCTTCAGAAGAAATCATTACTAAGATGGGAAGTAAAATTGAGTCACGTATAGCGATGCAAGCAGCAGATGTGCCAGTAGTTCCAGGCATTACTACAAATATTGAAACTGCTGAAGAAGCAATTGAAATTGCGAAACAAATTGGTTATCCATTAATGCTTAAGGCATCCGCGGGCGGCGGAGGCATTGGAATGCAGTTGATGGAAACTGAGCAAACGCTCACCAAAGCATTTGAAAGTAATAAAACAAGAGCGCAAAATTTCTTTGGTAACGGAGAAATGTATTTAGAGCGCTATATAGCAGATGCACATCATATTGAAATTCAGCTTTTAGCAGATACACATGGTAATACAGTGTATTTATGGGAACGCGAATGTTCAGTGCAGCGCCGAAATCAAAAAGTAATTGAAGAAGCACCTTCACCATTTTTAGATGAGGGTACACGAAAGGCTATGGGAGAAGTTGCTGTACAAGCTGCTAAAGCACTTGGTTATACAAATGCAGGTACAGTTGAGTTTCTTGTAGATGATCAAAAGAACTTTTATTTCTTAGAAATGAATACGAGATTACAAGTAGAACATCCAGTTACAGAAGAAATTACTGGGTTAGACTTAGTTGAACAACAATTACTTATCGCATATGGTGAGAAGCTATCATTTACACAGGATGATGTAAAACGTAGTGGTCATGCCATTGAGGCTCGTATTTATGCAGAAGATCCGAAAACATTCTTCCCATCACCTGGGAAAATTACAGATTTAACGTTACCAACAAATATACGTATTGATCATTTTTTGGAGAATCAAGTAACGATTACACCTTTCTATGATCCAATGATTGCGAAAGTAATCGCTCATGGTGAAACTCGTGAAGAAGCGATTTCAAAATTAAAAATTGCACTAGAAGAGTTAAAAGTAGAAGGTATTAAAACAAACACACCAATGTTACTGCAAGTACTCGGAGACGATGTGTTCAAAAGTGGTATTTATACAACAGGTTTTGTAACGAAACAACTTGTTAAAAAATAAGAGTTATGAATATTAAGGGGGAAAAAATGATGACGAAAGTATATGCATCGATGGCAGGAAATGTTTGGAAAATTGTTGTAGGAGTAGGAGATACAGTAGAGGAAGAGCAGGATGTCGTCATTTTGGAATCTATGAAAATGGAAATTCCAATCGTTTCAGAAGAAGCCGGAACTGTTATGAAAATTAACGTACAAGAAGGCGATTTTGTAAATGAAGGAGATGTATTACTAGAAATTGAATAGGGAGATATAGGGGGAAGCGAATTGAAACTACCTAATTTTGCTGTCATTAAAGAAGTCGGGCCGCGTGATGGCTTACAGAATGAAAAAAAGATTGTTGGCACAAAAGATAAAGTAAAATGGATTCAACTACTTACAGAAGCGGGATTGTCGTACGTTGAAGTTTCCTCATTCGTTCACCCTAAATGGGTTCCTGCATTAGCAGATGCAAGTGATGTATTTTCTGAGCTAAAAAGGGATCCAAATGTTACATATGCAGCGCTTGTTCCGAATCAAAATGGTTTGGAACGAGCTTTTTTACAAAATGTAGATGAGGTGAATGTTTTTTTATCAGCAAGTGAATCTCACAATAAAAGTAATATTAATAAATCTATTAAAGAAGCATTAGCTGTAATTGAAGATATAACAAAACAGGCAACGTTCGAAGGTAAAAAGGTAAGAGGCTATGTTTCTACTGTATTTGGATGTCCTTATGAAGGGGATATAAGTGCCACAGCAGTTGACGAAATATGTAATCAACTATTTTCATACGGCATTTATGAAGTTTCTCTCGGTGACACGATTGGTGTAGCGAATCCATTACAAGTAGAACAAGTATTAGAACATCTATTAAAGAAGTATGATGCTTCGCAGTTTGCAATGCATTTCCATAATACGTATGGAATGGCTCTGGCGAATGTAGTTAAGTCTTTAGAATATGGTATTACAACGTTTGATAGTTCTTGTGGTGGACTCGGAGGATGTCCTTATGCACCAGGAGCATCGGGTAATGTTGCTACTGATGACTTAGTGCATATGCTCCATAAGCTGGGAGTCCAAACTAATATTGATGAAGAAAAGTTATTGAGAGCTAGTCAGTTTATTCAAAGTAAGTTAAATATCCAATTACCGAGTCATGTGTATAGAGCGCTCCAACATAAAACGATAAGTAGGTGAGAAGATGCTACAATTACAAAACATTTCAGTTGACTATGTTACACCGCACGTTGTAAAGATTTCGTTAAATCGTGAAAGACAAGCAAACTCATTATCTTTGGCATTATTAGAAGAATTACAAACTATATTAACTCAAATAAACGAAGAATCAAATACGCGCGTTGTTATTTTAACAGGGGATGGCGAAAAAGCATTTTGCGCTGGTGCTGATCTAAAAGAGCGTGCCAACATGAGTGAAGAACAAGTTCGCCATGCTGTGGGTATGATTCGTTCTACTATGGAGATGGTTGAACAATTACCACAACCAGTTATTGCTGCTATTAACGGAATCGCACTTGGTGGAGGTACTGAATTAAGCTTAGCTTGTGATTTTAGAATTGCTTCTGACACTGCAAGTCTAGGTCTCACGGAAACTTCCCTTGCAATTATACCTGGGGCGGGTGGTACTCAGCGCTTACCTAGATTAATTGGAGTTGGTAGAGCGAAAGAATTAATTTATACAGGAAGACGTATTTCGGCGCAAGAAGCGAAAGAGTATGGTTTAGTAGAATTCGTAGTACCAGCTGATTTACTAGAAGAGAAAGCAATTGAAATTGCAGATCGAATTGCTAATAATGGTCCAATTGCCGTTCGATTAGCAAAAGAAGCAATTTCAAATGGTATTCAAGTAGATTTACATACCGGCTTACAAATGGAAAAACAAGCGTATGAGGGCGTAATCGATACGAAAGATAGATTAGAAGGATTACAGGCATTCAAGGAAAAACGCAAACCAATGTATAAGGGGGAGTAAATATGTTAGAGCAAAAACAACAATCTAATTCATTTGAAGAACGGGTTGAAACAATTAAGCAAGGCGGGGCACCGAAATATCATGAACAAAACAAAGCAAAAGGGAAACTTTTTGTTCGAGATCGTTTAGCTCTTTTATTCGATAATGGTGAATATGTGGAAGATGCATTATTGGCAAATTGTGAACAAACTGGATTACCAGCTGATGGTGTTGTAACTGCGACTGGTAAAATACATGGTCGTACTGCGTGCGTAATGGCAAATGATTCGACTGTAAAAGCTGGATCATGGGGAGCACGTACAGTTGAAAAGATTTTACGTATTCAAGAAACGGCTGAGAAATTACGTGTACCGTTATTTTATTTAGTTGACTCTGCTGGGGCACGTATTACAGATCAAGTTGAAATGTTCCCTGGACGCCGCGGTGCAGGAAGGATCTTTTATAACCAAGTGAAATTATCTGGTAAAGTGCCACAAATTTGTTTATTATTTGGACCTTCAGCGGCTGGTGGTGCGTATATTCCAGCATTTTGTGACGTTGTTATGATGGTTGAAGGAAATGCTTCTATGTATTTAGGGTCTCCGCGTATGGCTGAAATGGTTATCGGTGAGAAGGTAACTTTAGAAGAAATGGGCGGAGCACGTATGCATTGCTCAGTATCAGGATGCGGAGATGTTTTATGTAAAACAGAAGAAGATGCAATTACGCAAGCAAGACAATATATTTCTTATTTTCCAAGTAACTATTTAGAAAAGACTCCTTTGATTACACCTCAAGAACCGAAACAGTTCGATAAAACGTTAGAAGAAATCATTCCAGAAAATCAAAATGCTCCTTTCAATATGAAAGATCTCATTAACAGAATTATTGATGAAAGTTCTTTCTTTGAAGTGAAAAAATTATTTGCTCAAGAACTAATTACAGGTTTAGCGCGTATTGATGGTAAGCCAATTGGCATTATTGCAAATCAGCCGCGTATGAAGGGCGGCGTTTTATTCCACGATTCAGCTGATAAAGCAGCGAAGTTTATAAATTTATGCGATGCATACCATATCCCATTATTATTCCTTGCAGATGTACCTGGATTTATGATTGGTACAAAAGTAGAACGTGCCGGAATTATTCGTCACGGTGCAAAAATGATCTCTGCAATGAGTGAAGCAACTGTACCGAAAATTTCTATCGTCGTTCGAAAAGCATATGGAGCTGGCTTATATGCAATGGCAGGTCCAGCGTTTGAACCAGATTGCTGCTTAGCATTACCGACAGCTTCTATTGCAGTAATGGGTCCAGAAGCAGCAGTCAATGCTGTATATGCAAATAAAATTGCAGCTTTACCAGAAGAAGAGCGTGCAAGCTTTATTGCTGAAAAACGAGAAGAGTATAAGAAAGATATTGATATTTACCGTTTAGCATCAGAGATGGTGATCGATGGTATTGTTCATCCAAATAATTTACGTGAAGAGTTAAAAGGACGATTCGAAATGTATATGAGTAAATATCAAGTATTCACGGATCGTAAACATCCTGTATATCCAGTTTAAAAGCCCTATTTAGGGCTTTCTTGCTCAAAAAGTCAAGGAGGGGAAAACATTGAAACAAGCAGTTTGGTTTCCAACAGAAGAATATAAAGAAAAAACGCGTTTATTTGGTTGGATGAAATCATTAGGCTATGAAGATTACGAAGCTTTTTATAATAAGTCAATTGAAGAAACAGCATGGTTTTGGGGAGAAGCTGAGAGAGCAGTTGGCTATCAGTGGATGAAACCATATACAGAAGTGTTAGATTTAGAAAATGGTACACCGTTTGCACAGTGGTATACTGAGGGAACTTGTAACGTTGTAGAATCTGCTTTATCTCGCTGGCTTGCAGACGATAAAATGAAAACACAAGCAGCACTTATGTATGAAGGGGAAAACGGAACTTCAAAATCATTTACATATGAAGAGCTTGATAGCTGGGTAAGCCGTGTTGCCAACGGTTTGAAACATGCTGGTATTGAAAAAGGTGATCGTGTAACAATTTACATGCCAATGATTCCTGAAACAGTTGTTGCTATGTTAGCGGTAATGAAAATTGGAGCGATTATTTCACCAATATTCTCAGGTTTTGCTGCTGATGCAGTAATGACACGTGTACAAGCAGCTGGTTCAAAAATGATTATTACCGCAGATGGCTTTTCACGCCGTGGGAAAATTGTTTCATTAAAAGATGAAGTAGATAAAGCTTGTGAACATTGCCCAACTGTTGAAAAGGTGGTAATTGTTCGTCATGCAGGAAATGATTTTACACCGCATAATTATGATTTTTCATGGAGTACGTTAGAAAAAGAAAAACCATTTAGACATGCTGAAGAAATGAACAGTGATGATCCATTAATGCTTATATATACATCTGGAACGACTGGTAAGCCGAAGGGGACAGTACACACACATGCTGGTTTCCCGCTAAAATCTGCATTTGATGCAGGATTTGGAATGAATATAAAACAAGGCGACCGCGTATTATGGGTAACTGATATGGGCTGGATGATGGGACCATTTTTACTATTCGGCTCTTTAATTAATGGCGCAACAATGGTTATGTACGAAGGTGTTCCAGACTTCCCAGAAGCAGATCGCTTATGGGAGACAGTTGATAAATATGAAATTACTCATCTCGGTATTTCGCCAACGTTAATCCGTGCATTAATGGCAAAAGGTGATGAATATGTAAATAAACACTCGTTAAAGAGTTTAGAAGTATTCGCATCAACAGGAGAACCTTGGAATCCAGACCCATGGATGTGGTTATTTAATACAGTTGGTAAAGGTAAAGTACCAATTTGTAACTATTCAGGTGGAACTGAAATTTCAGGTGGGATTTTCGGGAATGTCCTAATTAAGCCGATCGCACCGATTAGTTTTAACGCATCTTTACCAGGAATGGCAGCGGTTGTACTTGATGATCGAGGTAAACCAATTCGAGATGAAGTCGGAGAATTATGTTTAGAAAAACCTTGGGTAGGTATGACGAAAAGTTTCTGGGAAGATGATGAACGTTATGTAAACACATATTGGTCACGCTTTGAAAATAAATGGGTTCATGGTGACTGGGTCATTTATGACGGTGAACAATATATCATTACAGGCCGTTCAGATGATACGTTAAACATTGCTGGAAAACGTATTGGACCTGCTGAATATGAATCTATTCTTGTGAAACATAATAATGTAATAGAAGCAGCTGCAATTGGTGTACCTGACGATGTTAAAGGTGAGGTTTGTCATTGCTTTGTAGTATTACGAGACGGTGTAATATTTACAGCAGAATTAAAGAAAGAATTAATGAGTTTAGTAAATTCTCATATCGGAAAAGCATTATGTCCAAAAGATATTCATGTTGTAGAAGATTTACCAAAAACACGTAATTCTAAAGTAATGCGACGTGTTATTAAAGCAGCTTACTTAGGAAAAGAGTTAGGCGATTTATCGTCACTAGTAAATCCTGAAGTAGTACCCTTCATTCAAGGACTACAGTCTAGCAAACTATAACATTACGAATGAGCTCTATATAAATAGAGCTCATTTTTAATGTTCACAAAAAGATAAGAGAAAAAAAGTAAATTTGAAGTTAAAAAATCTACTATTAGTGGTAAGTATGTCTGTTTGTTTTTAGTTTTTATCAAAATAGGATACTGAGACTGTCTATTCAATGGAGTGATTGAATTTTGTTAAGAATGAAAATTTAGTGAAGAAAAAGTAATGAATAAAAGGAGAAATCCCTGGGGGACAGGGATTCGATAAGGGAGATAATATTGTCGTTCAATGTCGAAATTTGGCGTATCCGACAAATTAATATTATCACGAATTTTCAGGAGATTGTGATAGTGGATGTGTCAAAAATGTGTACGTGTTTCATATAAAAATATTATTTAAATAGGAAAAGGGAAAAGAATTAAGTTCACTCGTTCTTAAGATTTTTCCCTTTTAAATTTACTGTTTGTTCGTTGTTCTATATACATCAGAAATTGGTAAATCTTCGCCATGTAAAGCTTGAGTACTGTCCTTTTTATTTGAATCATGTGCCTCCTGAGATGCTTCTTGCATTTGCTCTTGGGCTTTACTAGGAGTATTCAGCGCATCCGATGACACATAATCAAGTTGTTGACTTAATAGATTTTTCTTATCCATGTTATGTAGCTCCTTTTTGAACTTAGATATAAAAACGATGTTTTTTTAAATAGTTACGTGGGTATTATGTATCTTTGAATGGAATTATATACACAAACTATATTGAGAATTTAACTAATAATAAAAAGTACTTGTGATGACAAGCTTAAGAAATATAAAGATCATTAGTCCTTAATGAAAGCGTTATTTTAGTATGGTGTAGATTAAATAGGACCTGTTGTATGGAACAAGTCCTTTCAAAAATGACAACAGATAATGAATGGGGGTTACTTGAACATTTCTATTAGTGGTAACTAGATCCCATTCGTTGGATGCTACGAAATTTCATTTGAAAGGAACATCCCAATGATAAGATGAGCACTGTAAATCTGTGCTCATCTTATCAGAAATTGCTTAGTCCTTAAAAATAAAACCGTTACGGACAATTCACAATGGTAATAGTGACGTTTGCCATTGTTCCAGGGGAATCAAGAAGTGAAGCAGTAACGGTTACTGTTCCAGGCCCATTAGCGGCTAGAAATACAGCGGTAAAGTTACCTGAAGCATTGGTAATGACAGCAAGAGGAACCATGAAAGCAAGAGAAGGGTTACTAAATGAAAAACTGACTACTACTCCTGGAGTAGGACTACCGTTTACTAATACTTGACCCGAAAAAAATAAAGTATTATTTCCTTGAGTGGATACACATGCTGTGGTTTCGTTAGAAGTCAAGGTAATAGATGCAGGCCCAGCAGGAAGATTAAATCCGGTTGGTCCGGTTGGTCCGGTTGGTCCAGTTGGTCCAGTTGGTCCAGTTGGTCCAGTTGAACCAGTTGAACCGGTAGCACCAGTAGCTCCTGTAGAACCGGTGGGACCAGTAGGGAATTGAAAGGGTTGAACAGGTGGAAGTGTAGGTCCAATAGAACTCGGATTAAGTGCAGCAAAAGATAAAAACTCGTCCATTATATATCACCTCTAAAAATCGTATTACTAATAGTAAATGTAATGATAGAGCAAAGTGAAATGGACAAGCGGTTGTATTTTAATAAATTAAACAAAATAGTTATTTGATAGAAAGAGAGATTAGTATGATTACTTTAGAAATTAAATATAAAAAGGCGATTATCTTCAAATCGCCTTTTGGGTAATGCAGTGTAATTTTATTCAGTTATTTGAAATATAGTTTCATTCGGTTTAGAAAATCCATACAGTTTCCTTGCGAATTTTAAAATTTCTTCTTCACTACCTGTTAAAACTTTAACATCATTCTTAAGGGAATGACCATCCTTCTTTACAGAAGATAATTTTTGTTGCTCCGTATTCAGTGTGATTTGTTTTTCTTTAATCATTTCTTGTTGGTTATTCAGAGAATATTGAAGGACAAAAATTATAGGTAATATAATAGCCAAAGTAATTATAATACGGCGTCTTGTTTTTTTAATATGACCTTGTTGGGTATTAGGGTTCACTTGCTGTGAGGGTATCTTAGGATTTGATTGTTGTGATGATATTTTTGGGATGTTTCCCATTAAAATGCCTCCATTACTGATTGTAGAATTTAAATCGTTTAAAAGTATTATAAATGTTCAATGGGAATTTTAGAAGATATTTTAATATAGGTGAGTTTTGTAAAGTTTAAACAAAATCCTTATTTAAATAAAAGGAACCCCGATTGTCTGCGGGGCTCCTAAGGGTAATCGTCAAGTAATGACGTACTCGACTAGTTAACGATATCATGAATTTTTTGGTAAATATACTGGTAAATGCGTCCAAATTAATAAGAGCATCATTTGAAACAAAAACGCTATTTTAATAGGGTCGGGAATAATGATGATTCCATGGGACAAACGAGTAAACGTTTTATCAAGGTGATTATTTTATTAAAGAGGGGACAGTTTTAGAGGTTAGTGAAAGGGTGAATAAATCATTAGGTTGGCTTCGGTGCATGTTAGCTCCAAACTATGAAAAAGTGTACGGTGATAGTACATAGCGACTGCGGTCGATTCGGGTAGATGATAATGAAGAATGATATAAAAATTTCATTCCGTAGAGAAATATGTTGATTAAGGATGGGCATTGAATATGCCATGTTTGTATGAATAAAGAGCAGAATTTGGCCTATATAAAGGTGCTGGAATTGTTCTAAAGGGGATCTACATAATTGCATATCCTGAATCCTCCAAGAAAACAGACTTTGAATTAAGGGTTCTATCTACACGTATAGCGCTCGCTATCATTTGCGCCTTGGCTTTATGGATGCTTATAGTAATCTATATAAAATAATTCTTTTCTAATAAGAAATATACTAAAATATGAGAAAATGCTGTAATAATAATTATACATTTAGTCCTACTGGAAGAACCAGTGCACATCAAACTAAAAAGGGCGTTGTTATATTGCTCTGTAGTTTGGTGTCCGCTTTTTTATTTTTTATTAACAAAATAGATCAGTGGTGTTTTTATAAATGACGCAATTTCGTTTTTAGTATATAAAAAGAAGGTTTAGTACAAGTGTTTGTTTTTTTGTTTTTATGCTTTCGTCTCGTACACTTTTAAGCTATTGGACATACTTTACTAATAGAAAGGATTAGGGGGTGAGGTTTTGGGTTCTCGATTTAATAATTGTAAAAAGAAGTGTACATGTAAACAGGATGATTGTTTGGAAATATTCGAAGAGTGTAAAAAAGAAAAGCATGAGAAATGTGATAATTCTTGTGTACAAGGAATTAGAGATGAGCTTAAGAAATTAATTAATCAAACAGTTCAAATTAATACAGAGGGACGTACTTATGTAGGTACTGTTTTGTCTGTAAGTTGTGATGTTGTTAAGCTTGCAGCTATTCCTGGATCTGTTGGAGTAATTATCTCCATTTGCAAAATTGAAGCAATTTTCCCTCCTGTTACAACGGTTACCGCTGAGTTTGATTTTAATGGTGTTGACGTAGCAAATAAAGCATAATTATGCTGTTTTTTGTAAAGCCATTCTTATGAATGGCTTTATTTTAATTTCGTATAAAAGGAGAATATATTCTTTATATAGAAATAGGTTTGAGGCTATAAAGAGTGATGTACGAAAGGAGAATGAGAGTGATTAAATTAGTGCCCTTTAAAAAATCTGATTTCAAACAATTAATAAATTGGATTAATTCCGAAGAATTTTTAATACAATGGTCGGGAAATGCATTCACATATCCTTTAAATGAACAGCAATTAGAGAAATATACAGAAAGTGCAAACACACTGGCATTCAAAATAATAGATGAAGAGACTAAAGCAGTTATTGGTCATATTTCTCTTGGACAAATAGATAATATAAATAAGTCTGCTAGAATTGGAAAAGTGCTAGTTGGTAATACGAAAATGAGAGGGCGTTCTATAGGGAAACATATGATGAAAGCCGTACTTTGTATTGCTTTTGAAGAATTAAAACTACATAGAGTAACTCTTGGTGTTTATGACTTTAATAAGTCAGCTATTTCTTGTTATGAAAAAATAGGTTTTGTAAAAGAAGGTTTATTAAGAGAGTCAAAAAGAGTAGGAGAAACGTATTGGAATTTATGGGAAATGAGTATGTTAGAATATGAATGGAACAATAAATAATAGTATTTTATAATTATATTATGTTAACAAAAGGGGTTTAGCCGGAATCGTGAATAAAAAAACAAAAATAATTTCAATTGCAGCTGTTTCAGGGGGCGGTAAAACTACCATTACAGAAAGTTTAGCTCATGAGTTGAAAAACTCAAAGGCTCTATATTTTGATAGATATAAATTTGATAACTGTCCCGCAGATATTTGTAAATGGATTGATGATGGAGCTAATTATGATGAATGGGTACTTACACCATTAATTCATGATATTCAGCATCTTATACGAGATGGTAATGTAGATTATATTATTGTAGATTATCCTTTTGCATACTTAAATAGTGAAATGCGACAATTCATTGATGTAACTATATTTATCGATACGCCTTTAGATATCGCAATGGCTAGAAGAATTTTGCGAGATTTTAAAGAAGGTACAATGGACGAAATACATAATGATTTAAAGCATTATATAACATATGCTAGAAAAGCTTATTTGGAGGCGATTCATACTGTAAAGCCAAATTCAGATATTGTTCTGGATGGATCTTTACCTGTCGATGAAATAATTGATCAAATTGTAGAGGAACTTAATCTGAGAGAAGTGATCGTCAATGATTAAATGTATAGAAGAATATGTGCAAGTTGATGACTTTAAAATATATACGAAAATATTCCAAGGAAAAAAGCTGCAGCCTGTTATTATAATGGAAGCAGGTTATGGTGATTATTCAAAGGCATGGGATCGTATTGCGGAAGGGCTGACGGAATATGGGACGGTACTTACATATGATAGAGCTGGATTAGGAAAAAGCGGGAAGAGTTCCAAGCGGCGTGTTAGTTCTGAAATGGTAAAAGAATTAAGAGCTTGCTTAAAACAATTACAACTTAAGCCACCCTATATTTTTGTAGGACATTCCTTTGGGGGTATAAATATACGTTTATTTACAACTTTTTATCCTGAAGATACGATGGGAGTAGTTTTAGTTGATTCGACAACAGAAAATTATAAAGAAGATTTTTTGCCAATAATGTCTCCAGAATTTCAAGAAGCTTACTACAAACAATTTGTATATGAAAGTTCATATGAAGAGTTTATGTTTAGTCTAGGTGAAGCAGATCGACATTGTAAGTCAATGAGAGATATTCCACTTGTCGTGTTAGCTGCTGGAAAAAAAGATTTTTATTCAGCAGATGCACAACTGAAATGGTTACAATTGCAAGAAGAATTATTACAATTATCAACCAGTAATAAATTTATTATTGCAGAAAATAGCGGTCACTATATTCAAAAAGATGAGCCACATTATGTAATCGATGCTGTGAAGTGGATAATAGATATGGAGAGTGATAAATGTGCTAGTTTTATTTAGGTATAATTGGCAAGTAAGACAGGATTGGTTTAAATGGTGTGAACAACTTACAGAGGAAGAATTGCTTCGCAAACGTGTTGGAGGTGTTGGGAGTATTTTAGAAACACTTTTCCATATTGTAGATGTTGAGTATAGCTGGATTAGTGCGCTTCAAGAAAAGGAGGATAACGAACCACAGTTTAAAGATTATCAATCAATCAAAAAAGTGAAAGCGCTATCTAATTCATATCGACGAGAATTAGAAGAGTTTTTGCAAATATGGTCTGGTGACCTAGAATATAAGATATTAAAAGCTTCATGGACAGATAAAACATATAAATACGGTGAAGTTTTAAGGCATGTAATTGTACATGAAATTCATCATATTGGTCAGATATCTATATGGGCGAGAGAACTAAATCTTCAGCCTGTTTCAGCAAATTTAATTGGAAGGCGATTATAAATTTAGAGGCCGACTTGCATTTGTATTGCAAGTCGGTTTTTATATTAAAGAGAATTTTTAATTAAAATCCTCGGCTTTTTTTTGACGTATATATAAAAACATTAAGATTGTAATGATGAAAAAGATCATAATCGTTTGTATGATTAAATTTTTAAACTGAAACAATATTGTCCAAGATGTAACAGCATCTTTAAAAGCTTGGAGTGCAGAGTACGAGGAAGGATCAAAACCGTACTGAAGTAACTTTTTTGTTTCAATAAAAGTACTGTTTTCATCACCGGCGTCTAATATTACTGAAATAAGTCTAGTATCTCCTCGTGTGGCTGTACTGACAAAACTATAATTACCATTAGTTGAAAAACTAGTTTGTAAGCCGTCAACACCTTGGAGTTTAATGTTTTTATTAAGGGAATATATCATTTTATTTGTATTGAAAACTTTTGAATCTTTGAAGGTAAATTGGTAAGAGGTTAGTTTCGTAACATTCAATACATCTGGAAAGTCTTTTACTAATTGTGTTGCTAGTTTAGCGACGTCTATTGATGTTGTAGTTGATTGTTTATTCGTATCGTTATTAATTCCAGTAGCATTTAGAAACGGGGATGGTTGTGATAACTTTAGTTGTTTTGCTTTGTCATTCATTAAAAGTGTAAAGTTATCTTCGTTTCCAGCAATGTGTTCTGCAAGGGCAAGTGCGGAACGATTATTCCCTGTCAAAAACAATGCATGAAGTAAATCACGAACCGTCGTTTTATCTTTGGAAGTTACTTGTATAGGACTCGTTTCTGCTCGGAAAACTTCGTTACTTATTTTTACTAATTCATCTAACTGTATTTTTCCTTCATTCAGTTGTTCCAGTGCGATATACTCTGTCATTAATTTAGATAAAGTAGCTGATTGTATAGGAGTTTCTTCATTTTTTTTATAAACAATCTCACCAGAATTAGTATCTATTAAAATAGCTGATTTAGCTTGAATAATTGGACCATTTACATAAAGATAAAAATATAAAACGATAAGTGCAGTAATAAGAAAAGATAATAATAAAACTGTTATTTTTTTTAAGAATTGCATTAGCGATCCTCCTACTATTACATCAATAATATTATTGTAAAAAGGAATGCTTAATTAGGAAGAAAGAAAAGGTAAAGAATTTCTAAAGAATTTTAAGGAATTCTTTAATTTTGGATATTGATGGAATATAAAAGGTTCAATTTCTTATATGATAAAAAATTGAACCTATAAATATGTGGTATTAAGCTTTATAAGGGAGTAATTTTACAGTGAAAGTTGTTTTTTTATCATCGCTATATACTTCAATTGTTCCTTTATGCAATTCAACAATACTTTTTGCAATTGCTAATCCGAGCCCAGATCCACCAGTGTTTGTTGAACGTGATTTTTCAACACGATAAAAACGTTCAAAAATATGAGGTAAATCAGTACTAGGGATAGGTTGTCCGTAATTTGTTATATCAATTGTAATCATGTTACTGCTTTCGTAAGCAGTAATATCAATATGATCTCCATCATTTCCATAAGTAATAGCGTTTATGATTAGATTTTCAAACACACGTACTAATTTATCCCCATCAGCTAGTACCATTAGCTTTTGAGATGGGAAAGAAGGGCGACATTCAATATTAGCTTCTTGAAGCTGTATCCGAAATTGGACAGTTAATTGTCCAAGCAATTCTACAATATCAATAGGAACAGAATATAAACTTAACTCTTTATTTTGAACGCGTGTATATTCAAACAAGTCATTCATTAATGCATTAAGACGAGTTACTTTATCGTAAATGACTTGAATATAGTATCGTAATTCTACTTCATCTCTATAATTATCATGATGGATTAAATTTACGTATCCAACTATAGATGTAAGAGGGGTTCGTAAGTCATGTGATACATTTGTAATAAGTTCGCTTTTTGCTTGTTCTGCCTGTCTTTCTTCATCAATTGATACTTTTAATTGCTCAATAATTTGATTGACCCCAGTTGCCAGTTCTTCTAAATAATTATGGTGTACGATGGAAACTTTATGATTAAAGTTTCCACTTGCAATATACCGAATTTCTTCAATCATTTTTTTTATACAAGTTTCATAGTAAACCTTTCTTTCATGACGATAAAAAATGTATAAATAGGATGAGAAAATAGAAAATAAAAACAAATAAGATACAATCATCATCCATAAAGACTCTTTTAATCCAATATATTTTTCATGGCCAAAAATTCTAATGAATTCTTTTCCTAGTTCGCTTAGAGTAAGTGAACTCTCAATTACACTCGTTACGAGGCGAAATATAATTAATTCGGTAATTGGTGTAAGAGTGATAGCTAATAAAAGCCAAAAAATAAGCTTCCACTTTGGTATATCTTTTAATATATCAAATGCTTCATTTCTCAATTTTATATCCTACTCCCCAAACCGTATGAATTAGTTTTTCACCATTCATTACGGTTTCAAGTTTATCGCGTAAATTACTAATATGGACCATTACCGTTTTATTAGAACCATAACCGTCTTCATTCCAAACGCGTTCGAATATCTCTTCAGAGCTAAATACTCTTCCAGTATTACTCGCTAGTAAATATAAAATATCAAATTCGATAGAGGTGAGTTTAATATATTCTCCATTTACTTTAACAGTATGATTATGTTTATGTATTTCAACAGAACGAATACGAATAATACCATCTTCATTCTTTGGTGTGGCAGCGTTTTGGAAAGATGATCTACGTAACAATGCTTTCACTCTAGCAACTAATTCTAGTGGATTAAACGGTTTAATCATATAATCATCTGCACCGGTCATAAGTCCTAAAATTTTATCCATATCTTCAGCCTTTGCACTAAGCATAAGGATAGGTACAGTATTATTTTCACGCACTTCTTGACAAACTTCCAATCCGTTTCGTTTTGGCATCATAATATCTAAAAGCATAAGGTCAACTTCATATGTACATATCATTTGTAATGCTTCATCACCATCATAAGCTTTATAAATGTTATAGCCTTCATTTCGTAAATAAACAGCGAGTAATTCTACAATATCTTTATCATCATCAATAATTAATATGTTTTTATTCATTTTATAGTTAGTTCCTTTCCTTACAATTAATCAACATTACTATAATATCAAACATTTATGTATTTTGTAGTAATGTTTCTACATAAAATTTCATGTATCGTATTAAAAAGGAATTAAAACATTCATAACGAATATAAAATAAGAAGGATATTTAAACTCCACATTATACTGAAAGATAGTTATAAGGGGGGCTTGCTATGTTATATAATGATATATATTCATTTACTCCAACTGGAAAAATAGAAAATGATATTAAAGCTTTTCTATTAAAATACAATAAAGAATTTACATATAAACATTCAATTCGTGTGGCAAATGAGGCAAGAAAAATTGCGGGAATATTTTATGAAGATGAAGAAAAAGCAGCGATTACAGGATGTTTACATGATATTAGTGCAATCTTTCCGAACGAGGAGCGGATTGCAGTTGCTGAAAAATTTGGAATAGAAATATTACAAGAAGAAAGAGAATTTCCAATGATTATTCATCAAAAATTATCGAGAGTAATTGCAAAAGAGATATTTAAAATAGAGGATGAAGAAGTTTTAAATGCTATCTGTTGCCACACTACTTTGCATAAACATGCAACGAAGATGGATTTAGTATTATTTATTGCTGATAAATTAGAATGGGATCAAATAGGGACACCTCCATATTTGATAAATGTAAAAAAAGCTTTAGGAAACTCTTTAGAACATGCTGCTTTTGTATATATTTCATATTTGTGGGAACGAAAAGATACATTAAAAGTCATACACCCGTGGTTAGAAGAAGCATATTGGTATTTAAAAGAAATTGTAGAGTAGAAAGGGTATAAAAATGCAATTAAAAGAATATATGAATCAAGCATTCCCAGGAGTTACATTAGTACCGTCCATATACTTTCAGTGGGAAAATCATCTTCATTTTGATTTTGGGAAAGATAAATATCAATTCAAAGAAGATGGTAACACGTATAATATGGAATATTTCACACAACTATATAGGTATAATAAAAGTCTATTTAAAGATATATTTTCAAAAGAAGATACCGTCTTTTTAGTCACAAATGTTTATCGATTTAAACAGGAAAATATAAAAAATGCGCAGAAAATAAATGTATACAATAGGTTTATTAAAAAGAGGGATTTAAAGTTTCATATAAGACAAGAAACATTCCCTTTTCTATTTGAAGATGAAGAAGCTGACTTATATTGTACATATCAATTTTCTTTACAATGTTTTGCAGAAGATATTAAATATGAACCGCTTATTGAAGCTGTTAATCATGAAGATTTCCCTGACCTACGTCCACGTCTAGGGCGAAAAAAAGAAATTTCATATCCAGATGTATTTTTTATAAATGTAACAAAGGATATTATCATGTTTATTTATGAAGATAGAGGATGTGAAGTAATTGCGAAGAATAAAGAAAAGATACGGGATTTATATGAGAAGTATAAAGAGTGGATACCAGAATATGAACGAGAGAGTATAGATGACTTATTTACATGAAAATAGGAGGAAGTGAAGTGTGTAATGAAAAGGATCGCAATTGTATCTGCATGGGAACCAGAGCTTACGTATTTGCATCAACATTATCCAAGTGAGCGTGTAGAAAAAATAGCAGCTTGGGAATTTCATTTTCATTCTATTAATGAATTAGAAGTTATTTCAGTTGTAACTGGTGTCGGTAAAGTAAGTTGTGCTAGTTGTGTACAACTATTAATAAGTGAATTCCAGCCAGACCAGTTATTTATGACAGGGATTTGCGGGAGTTTATCAGATAAGGTGAAAAATGGACACATCGTTGTAGCTCTTAATACTTTACAGCATGATGTTACAGCGGCTGGTTCAGGAGAAGATAGTTTTAATCTATATGATGGTAGAACAGCACCTATTGAAACAACTAAATCACTCGTAAAACGAATGAAGAAATTGCGTTCGTATGACCCGGTCCATTTTGGTACATTTCTATCTGGAGATCAACGTATTCGAAGTTCAGAAATGAGGTATTTACTTCATACTGTATACGGTGCTTTAGCCGTTGATCAAGAAGTGGCAGCATTTGCTTATGTATGTCGTGTAAATAACAAACCATTTCTATGTTTGAAAGCTGCCTCAGATCAAGCGAATGACAAAACGAAAGAAGAACAAAAGGTTTTTAAAATGTTAGCATGTGAACGAGCGTGTGAGCATTTAATTACTTTTTTACGTGTTTATGAGATTACTGTAGTTAACAATGTATAGTAAGAGGAGTATAGTGATGAAAGCTACAAATAAAATAGCGATTATTGGTGCGAATGGAAAAGTCGGAAAATACCTCGTAAATCAAGCGTTAGAAAAGGGCTATCAAGTACGAATATTAACGAGAAATTCTAAAAATATGACGATAACTAATGAAAATATAGAGACTATCAGTGGAGATGCCCGCAATTTTTCAGTCATACAGGAATTACTTCAAGGGTGTAAAGCTGTGATTAATGCGGTGGGTCAGCCGAAAAATGAACCTTATATTTTTAGTACAGTTACGAAGCATATTTTAAAAGTAATGAAGGAATATGAAATGAAGCGCTATATTCTTATTTCTGGAGGCTCCTTAAATGTAAAAGGAGATCAGAAGGGAATTGCAAATAAAATAGGGGCTAATTTGTTTCGATTATTTCTTCCAAAGATGATGCAGGATAAATATAAAGAATTGCAAATTATACAAAGTAGTGAAGTAGCTTGGACAATTGTTAGATTACCCTTTGTTATAGAAGGAAATGGTACTGGTGATATTAAAGAGAGTTTAGTAGATATGCCAGGAATCAAAATTCAAAATGGGGATATTGCACCGTTTGTTATAAAACAAGTAAATAGTGAGACATATGTAGGAAAATGTCCACTCATTTCAAATTAAGAGGTGAATTATAATTGCATACGTATTATGGAGAACTTTGTACAAAGATATATGAAAGTGATAAATCAATTGCAGCCGGAAAAGAATTGGATTTTTATCTTTCTTTTGCAAAAGATAAAAATATACATGTGTTAGAACCAATGTGCGGAAATGGTAGAATGTTAATTCCTTTTATGCAAAATGGTGTGAATATAGAGGGATTCGATATTTCGAAAGATATGCTTAAAGTTTGTAAAGATAAAGCAGAAAAATTAAACTTAAAACCGGTCGTGTCACAAGGAAGAATAGAAGAATATCATAGTGATAAAAAATACGATCTTATTATGATTCCTATCGGTTCATTTTCACTTTTACCAAATAATTTAGTAGACAATAGTCTTCAAAATATGAAAAACAACTTAAAGGAAAATGGAAAATTACTTCTTACAGTTGTACAAGGTGGAAGTGAGACAGAACAAATTTTAGATTGGATAGAGACAAATAGAAAAGAAATTAACGATGAATTAATTGTTGAGTATAGAAAAGTTTCATATGATAAGGCGCAAAAACTTCTAAATATTATACTGAAATATGAAATCATTCATGATGAGAAAATAGTAGAAACAGAGATTATGGATTTTCCTATAAGACTATATGATTTAAAAGAATTTGAAAATATACTTATTACTAATGGGTTTAGTCAAATTGTTGTTCATGAAATAAAAGATGGATATAGTGAAGGTAATCCATTTCATGTATTTGAATGCAGTTTATAACGAGTCAAAGCGGGGGATTATACTTATATGATTCAATACAAAAGATGTAGTGAAGTAAGTATAGATTTAGTGTATAAAGCTTTTAAGGATGGATTTTCAGATTACATTATTAAAATGGAAGTTTCAAAAGAAGATTTTATTAAAAGATTTTTTGGACCAGAAGGGAATTCACTGGAACACTCCTTTATTGCGTTAGACGGTGACAAATCTGTTGGTGTAATACTTGGTGGTATAAAGGTTTATGAAAGTATAAAAACAATGCGCTGCGGAACATTAGCTGTTCATCCAGAGTTTCGAGGCATTGGTGTAAGTCAAAAGTTATTTGAGTTACATAAAGAAGAAGCGACACAAAATAAATGTAAGCAGCTTTTTCTTGAAGTTATTGTAGGAAACGATCGGGCGATTCATTTTTACAACAAATTAGGTTATGAAAAAGTATATGACCTTTCTTATTATAATTTAAATGATTTAACTAAAATAATGAATAAAGGTAATAAAAATATTGAAGTAAAACAATTAGAATTTCCAACATTTAAAGTTGAAATTCAGAAATGGCTAAACTTCCATATAAATTGGCAAAATGATATTGATTATATCGAAAAAACAAATCATACATTTTACGGTGCATATGCTGATAGTGATATAAAAGGTTCTGTATGTGTAAATGAACAAGGAAAAATTAGTTTTATTTTCATAGACAAAGACTATAGAAATATTGGTGTTGGGACGAAATTATTACAGGTAGCAAGTGAAGAATTAAAGTTATCAAGTTTATCAATTGGGTTTCCAAACAACAATTTACTGGAAGGGTTTTTAAAGAAATTTGGATTTGAAAAGAATTCTTTAGCACAATATGAAATGTATTTATTGCTATAAAAGCGGAAGGAATTATTCTTTTCGCTTTTTATTTTGCACTATAAACGTTTTTGCTGTATGTGGGAGGATAAGTAAAAACAACAGAAGTTTTGTCACCTATCTTATTGAGCTAACTGGCACTTTAGTTGAAAAAGGGAAAAATATAGTAAACATAGAATATATTAATACATTAAAAGATTTATGGGGTGAAAGTGATGGCAATTAAGCAAGATGAAATTAAAGTAGTAGTCGGAGCTGGAGTATTTAATAATAATCCAGGTTGGGTTCAAACGCAAGAAGATGAACTTAATTTACTAGACAATACCACTTGGGAAGAAAGATTTGAATACAATTCCATTTCAGCTATTTTAGCAGAGCATGTATGGGAACACCTTACGTTTGAAGAAGGTGTAAAAGCAGCTGAAATTTGTTATAAATTTTTAAAGCCAGCAGGGCATATTCGGTGTGGTGTTCCTGATGCGTTTTTCCGAGATGAAGCATATCAAAATATAGTTCAAATAGGCGGGCCTGGTCCGAAAGATCACCCAGCAGCAAGTCATAAAATTGTTCATAATTATAAAACATTAACGAAAATGTTTGAAATTGCTGAATTTGAGGTAGTTTTACTTGAATATTGTGATGAAAATGGTCAATTTTATTACACAGAATGGGATGCGAATGACGGCGTTATTTTCCGCTCGAAAAGGTATGATTCTAGAAATAGAGGCGATAAACTTGGTTTTCCATCGCTAATTGTTGACGCGATTAAAAGGTAAGTCATTCACCTAAAATAGGTATTAGTTCTATCCGTTCATGAGTCGCAAATGCGGCTTTTTTTATTTCTTTTGTAAACCTACGTTTAACATGGAAGCAAACATACATAATAAGTGATTTTGAACATTACATAACTTGATTTGAATACTATATTAGCTCTTATTAACACCATTTATCTTAAAGGAAATTGCTTTTAAATATTTAATGGAAATATTATATAAAATAAATAAATCAACGTTTTCTCATGTTGAATTTTTTTGTGGAAATGTTGAGGTACGCCTATTGTAATAAACATATGGAGAGAATATATAATAAATCAATGTTCAAATTATCATTCACACATTAAATTAATATTTCATTGCCATAGAGATTTCTTTTATACATAAATTCGTGTAAAATAAGAACATATATTCTATATACAAGTAGGAGGCAATAAATATGTTGGCTGAAATAGAGAAACAAACTGACGGCTATATTGTGAAATTTGAACGCCAATTTTCTTATACAATAGAGGAAGTTTGGTCTGTTTTAACTGAAAACAGCAAGCTTAAAAAATGGATGTCTAATTTACAGATTGAAAATCTTAAAACAGGTGGAATTATAAAGTTCGACATGATGGATGGTTCATTTTTAAATATTGATATTTTGGAGTGCCAACTAAATTCAATACTTGAATTCACATGGGATAAAGATCGTGTCCGATTTGAAATACATAAAGAGGAAAATGGTTCTCTTTTACTATTTAAAGAATACATTCATGAATTAACTGACCATACACCGAAAGATATAGCTGGTTGGCATATTTGTCTTGACCTTTTTTCTTCAGTTTTAGAAGGAGAAGAGAAGGTGTTTTCAAAAGATGAGTGGGAATATTGGTTTGATAATTATAAGGTTAAGGTTGATGAGTTGAAAGATTAGGGATTAAATTCATGGTATTTATTATATAATTATTATATTATAAAAATGATTTTGTGGAAAAATAAGAATAGAGGTCAATATGAAAGTAAATCAATTAATTGCTAATAACATAAATAAACTTGATACTGTTATTCCGTTTAATAAATCACTTGGTATTGCTGGTTTATCTGGATCTGGAAAAACAACTCTTTGTCAAACAATTGGTGAAGAATCAAAGAAGCGTCTAGTTTCCTTATTGCCAAAGGCTGAATATCAATATTTATTTCCTAATATTATGGAAACTAATTTTAGTGCCATTAAGATGGAGGAAATGCCTTTAGTACTTTTTTTAGGAAAATCATCAATTTCTACCAATCCGCGTTCGACGATTGGTACTCATACAGGTGTTTTTAAAGAGATTCGTGAAAAACTAGCGGAAGAATTTAATCTTTCTCCTGAAGTCTTTTCATTTAATAATCAATTAGGTTGGTGTGCTGGCTGTAAAGGGCGTGGTACTACTAAAAATATTGAGTGTAAAAAATGTAAGGGGAAACGTTATAGTGAAGAAGTTGAACAACGTACTATCGAGTTATTTGCTAAATCACATACAATTTCGGATATTAACGATTTAAGTGTTGAATCTATTCTTTCATTAGCAGAAGAATTAAATATTAGTGAAGCAAAACAACATATATTGCAAAATATTATCAATATGAACATTGGTTATTTAACATTAAATCGAATTATGGGTACGTTGTCAGGTGGAGAATTAACACGACTTTACTTAGCTGAATTCATGGCAGTTAGTGAAAATACTGTAATTATTATTGATGAGATTTCAGTTGGACTTGATAATGAAACATTGTTACAAATATTAGAAGAGATCAAGCAATTAGGGTGTAAAAATCAAATCTGGCTCATTGATCATTCAGATACAGTACTGGATACAACAGATGAGCAATTGTTCTTCGGACCTGGTAGCGGAAAATATGGTGGACAAATCGTGAAAGAATCACCAAGACCAAAACCAATACTATCGGAACGAAATTACAAAATGCCAACAGAATATTATACATTCCATGAATTATATTGCCGAAATATCCAAATGACTGAGTTTCAGATTCCTAAAAATAGACTTGTAACTGTTACAGGAGAGTCTGGATGCGGGAAATCTACACTTGTCAATGAGTGTTTAGCTACAGATTTCTTGAAACGATATCCAAAAGATAAACTAGTTATGGTAGGGCAAGATCGAAACCAATCGATTACAAGTCGATCAACTGTAGCAACTTTCTTAGATATTAAAAAGAAACTGACAAAGTATAGTGAAGAAATTGATGATATTTTTGAGCGCTCAATTGAGGATATTATTGATGAAATTCCAAATGAAGATATTGCGTATAAACGCTTGAGCCTACTAATCAAATTAGGACTGGGATATTTAACATTAGAACGAAAAACACAAACATTATCAACGGGTGAGTTTCAATGTGTTCATTTAGTTTCTGAGTTATTTGCAAAAACAAGAAATCCACATACATTGTTTATTTTTGATGAGCCTTCAAAAGGTTTATCGCAAAATATTTTAAATCAATTTATAGATAGTGTTAGAGGGATATTGCAAGATGAATCAGTCTCTATCATTATGATTGAGCATAACAGTTACATGCTAGAAAGCTCTGATTATATTGTCGATTTTGGAAAAAGACAGGTTGAATCTATAGAGCATCTTGATGTAGTAAGTCATGAGGATTATTATCGTCAAAAAAGCAGTGTGAATAATGCTGAACAAATACACATTTCTTCAACGCTTAAGCGTAAAGAAGGAGTTCACTATTTAAAAGAAAATCATATTAACTATTTTAAAAATGCTGAAAACGTTTATAAGGGCGGTATTTTAAAAAGCTTATCATCAATGGCCCGATTAATTTATGGTGAATATGAATCTGATACAATGGCACCAGTTGTTGCTATTGATCTCGAAAGACATTTGTATAGTCAATATAGTTTCTTATATGAAATTGGTGGATTGATCAATCATATTGTAACTGCTCATCCGACTAATAAAGATACGAGAAGTTTCGATTTCTATTCTCAGGATAATCATTGTCCATCTTGTTCTGGACGTCTTCAAATTGAAGTTTTTGATAAAGAAATTACAATTCAAGATAAAAACGTTCCATTTTGGGATGGTCTATTCGATCCGGAAATCATGAAAGTATTAAAATTTTATCAATATGAAAAAATCGAATTTCTATTTGAAGAAATTAAAAATGAGCTTGGTCATGATTTGAAGAAAAGCTATAATGATATGTCTGAGGAAGAGAAACATACATTTTGGTACGGCTATTTTGATAAGTCCTTTTATGATAAGAAAGGAAAGACACGTAGAACATGGGTAGGATTTAATACGATTATTGGCGGGTATATTGTTATTTCAAAAGCAGCTATTAAAGAAGATATTAAGACTTCTAAAGAAATGATGACATGTCCAATTTGTAAGGGGACTTTATTAAATCACCATAAACCACTTAATTTTGGAGATACAGATATTCGTGAAATTATTAATCAGCCGCTTAGCGAAGTATTGAAAATTGTAGGAGATTTGCCTGTACTCGTCAAATTGAAATCTATCGTAGGTGACGATATGATTATGACAGAAGATGTTTCTTTATTACCTAGAAATATACAAGTCGCACTGAAAATGTTTGAATTAGAACAAGCAAGCTTTTCAAATTATGAAATGGTGTTACAAAATGTTTTACCATTCTGGGACGAAATAAAAGGAAATATAGAATCCATTTGCTTCAACAATCAAGTAACTATTTGTGATTTTCCTAATGTTTATGAAACAAGAGAAACAATTATAGATAAGTATTTCACAAATGGTAAATATAAAAAACTAACATATGTATACGAAGCATTTGGTTACAAAAAATTAGTTACCCAAATTAATAAAATTAAAAAAAGCAACCCGTGTCCATTCTGTAACGGAAAGAAAGTTATAACCGAAGATAATCTACATGATGGTGTGTTTAAATTAACAATTCCATGTATAACTTGTAATGCAAGTGGTATTAACGATGAAGGACTTAAAGAAATCGTTGATGGAATAGATGTGCAAACATGGTTAACTGGAAAAGTTAGTGATGTTGTGGATGAAAGCTTACGAACTGAGGATGTTGCAGACATTCTAATATTTAATCGAATTCGTGAGTTGAATAAGCGAGAAATGATGGCAGTTTATGAATGTCTTGAGAAAAATAATTAAATTAAGAAGAATAAAAAATAGTGATTAGTTAGGGATTAAAAACTCATTTGCAATAATCTGCAAATGAGTTTTTATGTTGAAGAAGAGTTTCTTTAAACGTGTTAAGGTAGATAAATAATAGAGCAAGAAAAATCTATTTGTAATACCAATATAAATTATTCTTAAATTTTAAACTGAAAGGTATTACAGGTTGGCATTTATGTTTAAGTTTTGTTAGTATTTCTAAGATGTAAATACATTTATCTGTTAGGGTTAGTTTTAAATCGTTAATTATGATCATTTATTATATAATTATTGACGTATAAAAATGTTTTTTTGGGATAATAATTTAGGTTATTTGGATAATAACAAAAGGAATATGCTACTTTTTTAGTGATTGCATAATTATTAGAATTTTTAAATTTAACAGAAATATATACTTGAATGAAGTATATATTTCTGTTAAATTTATCCTATGGACAAAACAAGTTTAATTAAAGGTCATTTAGAAATGTGTGTGTTATCTATTTTGTCGAAAAAGAAAAGTTATGGTTATGAAATTATGAAAGAACTTGAAGTATACAATTTAAAATTGAAAGGAGTAGGAAGTATTTACCCTATTTTAACTAAGTTAAAAAATCAAGAGTGGGTAAATACTTATCAAGAAGTAACAGACAGTGGTAAAGTTAGAATCTATTATGAAATTAATGAAAACGGGAAAATACGTCTTGAGAAGAAAATTAATGAGTGGTTAGAATTACAATCTGATATTCAAACATTATTAAAAAGTGGTTTGAAAGGAGACCTTCTAAAATGAGGAATGAATTAAACGGTAAAGAAAATCAATTTTTAACTGACGTACTTAAGGAATTAAAGCAATACGATATAAGTTTAGAAGAAAGGGAAAATATTAAACAACAAATTTTAGAGCATATTCAAGAATGTCGTGAAAATGGGGAGGATAGTATAAATGATCTAGGTACGCCTCAATTATTTGTTCAAGATTTTTTAGAAATAAATGAAATTGACCTACAAGTTAAAATGAGACAACTTCAAAATGAAAAGGGAAATTCGAGCACATTTATCTTAGGTGGCATATTCATCGCAGTTATTACTTACCTCATCTCACAAACTACACTTTCACTATTTTTAACTGAATCATTTAACGGAACTAATAGCAAAAATACATTTAATTATAATCTTTTATATCGTATAGCAGAGAATCAATGGTGGAACTATGTATTAATAATATTTAGTTTTACGCTCTCTATATTAGTATTTATTAGCCTAGTAAGTTATAAAAAAAGAAAGCTATCTAAAGTATAATGAAGAAAACTATCTATAAACTATTTCAAATTTGTATTCTTTGTAATGTATTAATATTATGTATCGTACATCCAAAAGTTTATGCTCAGCAAAATATTAAAGTTACATTAGATAAGTATATTGAAAAATTTATAAAGGAACAGAACATTCCTGGAGCTTCCGTTGCAATTGTACATCATAAAGATGTATTCTTTACAAAAACATGGGGGATTACTGGGGAGTCTGAAAAAAAGGTAACTAGTAAAACCCCATTTGCGATTGGCTCAATAAGTAAATCTTTAACAGCTTTAGCTATAGTCAAGTTAATAGAAGATAAAAAAATAAAATTAGAGGATTCAGTTCAACAACATCTTCCTTGGTTTAAAGTAAAAGATAATCAATCGGCCTCAAATATAACAATCCAACATCTACTAACACATTCAAGTGGAATGAGTACCTATGAAGGTTTAGCATTATCAGATAAGCAATCAAAGACTACTACGGCTATAAAAGAAAATGTAATGAAACTGTCGAATGTAACATTAACTGCTCCCCCAGGACAAAAATATCAATATAGTAATGCAAATTATCTCGTTCTTGGTGCACTTATTGAGGAAGTTTCAAAAGAGACATACTCTACTTATATGGAGAAGCAAATTTTTCAGCCATTAAGAATGAATGGTGCAGCAGCAAATAGTGAAGAGTCTTATAAAAAGGGTTATTTAACAGGTTATCAATCATGGTTTGGAATACCAAGAAAAAGTACGGTGTCGTATGATAATGGTGGGACACCATATGGATATATTACAGCAAATCTAGAAGATATGATTCAATTCATTAAGTTTTTGAATCACCAAGAGCATACACAATTTTTAAATAAAGATAGTATGGATCTTTATTTATCTCCATTATATAAAATAGATTCAGCGAAATATTATGGTTTTGGACTGAGGACAACAAATATAAATGGAAACGAAAAGATGGTTTGGCATTCAGGCTCAACTCCTGATTCACATGCAGAAATATTTATTTTAAATGAAACTGGCTGGGGTGTTGTGATTTTAACGAATAAAAATCATGTTTTAGAAGAAGCATCACTACCAGAATTTAAAAAAGGGATTATTAATATTTTGAATGGTGAAGAACCGGTTGATATACCAAATAATATACCGATAGTTCAAATTGTTATGTCAATATTAATATTCGCACTTTTCATTACAGCAATTATGTTAATAATAAAGTATAAACGTAAGAAAATTTGTAAAAAAATAACCTGGATTTTTCTAGGGAGTTTATTTCTAATATTATCTATTACTTTAATTCCACTTCTTATTTATAGTACAAATTCACCGTGGCAGACGATTAAAATGTTTTCTGCAGATGTAGCGTTGCTCATTAGTATTATAGTTACTTTATTGAATGTAAATGGATTAATATCAATATATATTGCGTTGAAAAGTGAATTGGTAAATAAGTCGTAAGAGCTTTTAATTATATAAATATAATACATTAAATAATTGTTTAAACTGTTATAAATAGTTGACTCTCACACAATGTCATTGTTTAAGCTTAAGTTGAGCTTCGAATAATTGTAATAAATAGGAGGAACTAATGTTCAAAATAGGGGATTTTTCAAAACTATCTTCCATTAGTATACGTATGTTGAGACATTACGATAAAGTGGAATTATTACAACCAGTAAAAGTCGATGAGCAAAGTGGTTATCGATTTTATTCAGCAGCCCAATTAAAGAAAGTAAATCAAATTCAAGTGTTAAAAGATATGGGATTTAATATTGCCACTATTAAAGAATTAGTAGAGAGTGAAAATATTGAAGTAATAAAGTCACAATTTGAAAATCGTAGTGCTCAAGTAAAGGAAGAAATGGACGATCTCAAAAAACAATTACGTCTCCTCGAAGACTCAATGAAAACGATGAGAGAGGATGTTATTGAAATGAACTATCATGTTTCATTAAAAGAAATTCCAGAAAGAAATGTAGCAAGTGTTAGAAAGGTTATTCCATCGTATAATTGCGAAGGGGATTTATGGAGTATATTGATGCAAGAAATTAATGTTAAAAATATTAGTATAGCTAATCCGAGTTATAGTATTGCTACATTCCATGATCAAGAATATAAGGAAAATGATGTGGATGTAGAAATACAGATAAATATTTTAGGGGAGCATGAAAATACAAAAGATGTTAATTTCAAAAAGATAGATCCAATCAAGGTAGCATCTATAACAGTAAACGGAAGTTATGAACAAATGACAACCGTAAATGAAGCAGCCGCAAAATGGATTGAGGCGGAAGAATATGAAATAGCAGGCCCGATGTTTAATATTTATCACGTTAGCCCAGCGATGGAATCGGATCCTAATAAGTGGGTTACAGAGGTTTGTTATCCGATAAACAAATAAACAATACAGTAAAAAAGGCATCGTATATGCCTTTTTTACTGTATTTCCATCTGAAAATATTTAGCACAAAGGACTCGTTGATTAACCATAATAGCCTCCTTAATACTAGTTAATCTAAGGAGGCATTGAATTGTTATAAATCAATGATATGTGTATCCTCCATCAGGAAATAATACACTACCTGTAGTAAACCCATTTTGCATTAAATATAGGACAGTATGTGCAACTTCATCATTATGCCCAGGTCTCTGAACAAGAGAACGAGATTTATAATCTTCATAAGCAGCCATTCTTTTTTCATTTTGTTCATTCTCTCTTCGTATCGTTCCAGGAGAAACAACATTAACTCTAATCGGAGCTAATTCAACAGCTAAAGCTTTTCCTAAACTTTCAATAGCGCCATTACAAGCTCCATAAGCAGGTGCACCTTTAAGTGGTCTTTGACTAAATGCACCGGACATTAACACGATAGATCCAGAGTTTGAAAGAAAAGGAATCGCGTATTTTACGGTGTAATATTGTGGCCAAAACTTTCCGATAAAGCTGCTTTCAGCAATATCATCTGTAGCGGTTATTGGTCCAAGTGTGTAAGAGGCTCCCGGTGTGAATAAATGATCAAAATTCCCAACTGTCTTGAAAAAATCTTGTAATTGCTCTTTATTTTGATTATCCAATACATAAGTTTGAAGATGGTTGTTATTTATTAATTCTCGAGCAATTTTTAATTTTTCTTCCGAGCGTCCTGCAATAATAACATGTGCGCCTTGTTCGATTGCTTGTTTTGCTGTTGCTAATCCAATACCAGAGCTTCCACCAATAATAACGATTTGTTTACCTTTTAGTGTAGTAAAAGTCATGATTAAGCCTCTCCCTTAATATAAAATTTTAAAAAAATCTGTGTTGCTTTTATTATTCGTTAAAAAATGATTATTGAAAAGTACACACTTTACTTGTACTTAGTCGCAACTTTCGTACTAATGAATCAGTGAACGGAGAAATAACATGAAAAATTATTTATTATGATCTATGATGGGATGGAAGAGGTGAGAAGATGGATTTACAAGAACCTAAATTAAAAGGGGTAATAGCGACATTACAAATAATCGGGGGTAAATGGAAGCCACTCATTTTATTTATATTATTAACAGATGGAACGAAACGGTTTGGTGAATTAAAGCGATTAATACCAGGCATTTCTCAAGGAACATTAGCGAAGCAGCTTCGTGAATTAGAGCACGATCAACTAATAAAACGCGAAATTTATCAAGAAATACCACCTAAAGTGGAATATAGCTTAACTGAGCAGGGAAAAACAGTCAGTATTGTTTTGGATAGTATGTGTGGTTGGGGAAGAGGACATTTAGAATATATCGATAAAAACAAACTATAATATTATTATGTAAACTAAATGTGATGTGTCGAAACATATCGTTTTAATAATTTTTATTTTATAATATATAATTAAATAGTACTATAGGTTATTATATAGGCAGTCTTCCGGATGAGGTGATATAGATGAAATGCTGTATCGTTCGAAGTAACTAGTTGTTCGGTGCTGAAAAAATACGTAGCAGATATAAAAGGAGACATAGGCCCTTTTACGGTAAAATCAACTATGAGTCTATTTCAAGGATTATCATAATTAAACATTTGATGCATTTTTGCAAAGGGGAAATAATAAAATGAATGAATTAGAGTACAAAAACTTTTATGATAAAGTGGGAAGTGAAAACGGCTGGGATTTTAGTAAGCTAAAATGTGAGACTGTAGGAGACACCTGGGACTTTTATAGCGAAGTGAAAGTAAGATGTAAACCATCACATATTCTACTTGATGTTGGTACAGGTGGAGGCGAGAATGTACTAAAAATAGCATCTTCAGCTGCATTACTGATTGGAATAGATAATTCTAATGGAATGATCAAAACAGCAAATTCTAATTTGAATAAAGCAGGTGTACAAAACGTTGAATTTCTTCAAATGGATTCTGAAGCTTTAACGTTTCCACATGCTCATTTTGATATTGCTTCAAGTTGTCATGCGCCGTTTGTAGCATCTGAATTGGCAAAAGTAATGAAAAAAGGTGCTTTTTTCTTAACACAACAAGTTAGCGAACATGATAAATTAAATCTTAAAGAAGCATTTGGTAGAGGGCAATGTTTAGGTGAAAGAGATGGTACGTTAAAAGATAATTATATGGGTGAACTTATTAGTGCAGGATTTGAACTCGTACAAGTACGTGAATATGATGTTACTGATTATTACAGTACTCCTGAGGATCTTATTTTCTTATTAAAACATACGCCTATTATTCCTAGATTTGGAGAAAAAGAAGAGGACTTTAATATTTTACAAAAGTTCATTGACGCTAATAGTTCCGAAAAAGGTATTCGTACGAATTCAAAAAGGTTTATGATTATTGCTGTTAAATCATAGTGTATTTTAACGTAAAAGCTAATTTTCTTTAAAAGAAAATCAGCTTTTTTTGTGGAAAAGAATGCAGGGAAAACTTAAAAATCATAGAAATAGGTAAAGTGGTAATCTAAAAATTGAAATATAGGGGATAATTATTTTGAAACGTTACTATATTAACAACGAAAAAATAAACGCACATATTACTGAGTGGGGAAATAATGAAAAGCCTGTTATCTTTTGTTTACATGGGTTAGGTAGTACGAGTTTAAGTTTTATAGAAATTGCAGAAGAATTAAAGGAAGAGTATAGATTTATCTCCATTGATGCACCTGGGCATGGTAAAACACCGCCCTTTGAAAGAACGGAAGATTATGAGATGCTGAATTTAGCAAACTGGTTAAATGAAATAATAAATGAACTGAGAATTGAACATTTCTATTTTTTATCACATTCGTGGGGAAGTTTTGTAGCACTATTTTATTTATTAAATAATCCAGAAAAAGTACTAGGAAGCATTCTTATTGATGGAGGATATCAAACAAAAAGGCTTCGAGAAGAAACGCTTGAAGAGGAAATCGCGTATTACGAAAAGGATTTTGAAGAATATATTTTTAATAATTGGGATGGATTTTTCAAAAGTGAAAAAGAAGCCTATACTAGGTGGTCTCCATTATTAGAAATTGCTGTAAAAGACCTAGGGATTGAAATGGATAATGAAGTATGTTGGCATGCGAGAGGTACAACAGCTGGTAATATAATAAGAGGTATGCATAAAGATGAAACGATAGATATTTACGAGAAGTTACCATCTAATATTATATTGCTTCGAGCTACACTACCGCAAATATGGGATGAATATAGAGATAAAACAGTAGAAATTTTTAAGTTAAAAACTGGCGCGAAAGTAAAATTAATCTCTGATACTACACATTTATTACACTGGGATAAACCAGAAGTTGTTATAGAGGAAATAAAAAGTAATTGGAGCTAACATATTCATACTAAAGTTGTAGTTTTTACACGAAAAATCCACCCTTCGGTTTGATTTTATCTATTTATAAGTGTAATACAATAAGAATAGATAGTAAGAAACAAGGGGGAATGTAGTGTGATTACACATATATCAGATATAAAACTACAAACGGTTTCCATAGAAGGGGTAAAACAAGTTTATAAAGACATATTATCTTTTCCAATAAAAAAAGAAACCGCATCATATATTCAATTTGAAGTAACACCGTATACCACAATTAGTTTTCAAGAAGTATATGAACCAATTGCACCTGCGCATTTCGCTTTTGAGATCCCATATTCAAAGTTTCATGAAACAGCAAAATGGCTTAAAGAGTCTGGATTACTCATTGTGAAATGGAAAGATGGTCATACAATTGGTGAGGAGAATGGTCTATTCAATTTATACTTTAAAGATGGTGATGGAAATCTTCTCGAAATTATTGCACATAGTTATGTTAAAGAAGAGGTATTAGTCCCGCATTCACCGTTAAACATTTTATACGTAAGGGAAATTGGTCTTCCGGTTAAAAGTGTACCTGTATTTACGGAATGGTTGAAATCAAATCTAGACATGAAAACGAAGGAAGATGGGGATATTTTCAACTTTGTTATAGGTGGCACTGCATATATCATCGCAACCTGGTGGCAGCGACCTTGGATTCCCATTGCGATGAAAGCTTTACCACCGAAAGTACATGTTTCATTCGGAACACCGGATCATGCGTTTTTACAACAAATCCAAAATAACTTTAAGAAAAATGGTGTTCCATTTGAAAGTAAACATATTGAAGTATTGTTTATTCAACAAGGGTATTCATTTTCTGTTTTGCATACACCGGAGTTTCATTCCGATATTCCTAGAAAATTAAACTTACCACTTTCTATATAATTATAGGGAGGGGTAAGTTTTTTTCATTTTCATGAAGAAGGGTTTCAATATAATTACACTGAATTTATAGAGGACTATAAAGCGTTATTCTAATTTACTGTAAGGAGAGAATTGAATCTAGGAAATCCGATAGCCAAAGGAAATACGGCTGAAATTTATCTTTGTGATAATAAAGTTGTGAAATTGTTTAAAGAATACCTCCCTAATACAGAATCTCTATACGAAGCACGAAAACAAAAGTATGCATATTCATGTGGTTTATACGTCCCTAAAGTATTTGAAGTTACAGAGATACAAGGTAGACAAGCTATTATTATGGAATATGTAGAAGGGGAAAGTGTTGGTGAGTTTTTGCTTAATAATTTGAGTAAAGCGGAGCATTTCATAAGTATTTGTGTAAGTATACAACAAAAAATTCATGCTATATCTGTGAGCTCGGATGAAATAGAACCGATGGAAGAAAGGCTTTATCGTCGAATTAACTCCGTACATGATCTGGATGAAAAACAAAAGGGAAATATATTAAAAAAGTTAGATTTAATCACATTTGAACCTAGATTATGTCATGGTGATTTACATCCGTTTAATTTAATTATGAGTAATGGTGATGTGAAAATTATAGATTGGGTTGATGCTAGTTCAGGTGATATTCGTGCAGATGTGTTTCGGACATACTTATTGTATTCACAGAATTCAGTGGAATTAGCTGAAATGTATTTACATATATATTGCAAAAAAACAGGTTTATTAAGAGATGAAATTTTCCAGTGGGCTCCTATAATTAGTGCAGCTAGACTGGCAGAGACTAAACCTCTGTAAATAAAAGATGTTTTTCATGTATTTATTCTGATTCTTGTAAGGATGGTGTATCATTTGTTTTTTTACTCATTGATATTCCCTGTTATTTTTTTCTTGCTAATTCTTTTCGGTTTGTCATATACTTAAAAGAGACCAAACGTTTTCTTTTAGGAGGACACAATGCGTAAAGGTGAATTAACAAAAAGAATGATTCTTGATCGTTCCTCTGCTCTGTTTAATGTAAAGGGCTATAGTGGTTCTTCAATTTCTGATATTATGCGAGAGACTGGGCTGGAGAAGGGTGGTATTTATCGTCACTTTAAAAATAAAGATGACTTGGCTGTTCAAGCCTTTCAGCACGCAACTTCACAAATGGGAGTGCGTTATGTCGAAGAGATAAAAAAAGCATCCAATACGTTGGATAAGTTAAAAACTTTTATTTCAGTTTTTACATCTCTCATTAATAATGATCCTCTTCCTGGAGGGTGTCCAATCATGAACGTAACGTTAGAAGCAGATGATTCCCATCCTCTCATGGCAGTACAAGCACAGATAGCGATGAATCAATTACTTGGAATAATTGAAAAGATTATTACGTATGGAATTGAGCAAGGAGAGTTAAAACCAGATACTCAAGCAAAACAGATTGCTATCATCTGGATTTCTTCTCTTGAAGGAGCACTTGCCTTGTCACGCTTATACCAAGATACAGTTTATATTGATACAGTATCGTCACGACTTTTAGATGAATTGGAAAAACAAATTACGGCCAACTAAGCCGTAATTTTTATCGCAAAAAAGAGACTGTTCGGTTTCTTTTTTGAGGGGGTGATCACTTAATAGAAATTCCATGATGGAACTATGAAAAAACGGATGAGAGAAGAATGGTACTAATACAAAATAGTAAATTGAAAAATGTGTAGAGTATGAACAATTTCGGCCTACCTGTTTCTAATTTTTGGAGGAGTGTGAAAAAGGATATGAGAGAAATAGAAACAATCGTAATTGGCTCTGGACCTGGAGGATATGTTGCTGCAATAAGAGCTTCACAATTAGGGAAACAAGTGGCAATTATAGAAAGAGAGAATCTTGGTGGCGTATGTGCTAACGTCGGCTGCATTCCATCTAAGGCACTTATTTCTGTAGGTCATCGTTTTGAGGAAACAAAGCATTCAGAAAATATGGGGATTTTTTCTTCTGGTGTAAATGTGGACTTCGCAAAAGTACAAAAATTTAAAAACAACGTTGTAAAGAAATTAGTAGGTGGTGTAGAAGGGTTATTAAAAAGCAATAAAGTAGAAGTGATAAAAGGTGAAGCTTATTTCATGGATGCTAACACTATACGAGTAACCAATAAAGATGCAACTCAAACATATACATTTAAAAATGCAATTATAGCTACTGGATCACGCCCAGTTGAAATTCCAACATTTAAATTTACAAAACGTGTGATTAACTCTACAGGTGCACTTAGTTTAACTGAAGTTCCAAGTAAATTGGTTGTAATCGGTGGTGGTTACATTGGTACTGAATTGGGCTCTGCTTACGCTTCCCTCGGTTCTATAGTAACAATTATTGAAGGAGGTAAAGATATTTTAACTGGCTTCGATAAACAAATGACTCAAATTGTGAAAGAAGACCTTATAAACAAAGGTGTTACAGTAATAGTAGATGCATCCGCTAAAGGTGTAGAAGAAGTTGAAAATGGTGTAATTGTTACCTACGAAATTGGTGGTGAAGAAAAGAAAGTTGACGCTAATTACGTATTAGTAACGGTTGGCCGTCGTCCTAATACTGAAAATATGGGTTTTGAAAAAATCGGTATTGAGTTTTCTGACCGCGGTTTATTAAAAGTTGATCAACAATGTCGTACTAACCTTCCGAATATTTTTGCTATAGGAGATATCATTGCTGGTCCACAGCTTGCACATAAAGCATTTTACGAAGGAAAAGTAGCTGCCGAAGCTATCTCTGGTGAACTATCATGTGTTGATTACTTGGCAATTCCAGCAGTTTGTTTCACAAATCCTGAATTAGCTACAGTTGGTTATACTGAAGAGCGAGCAAAGGCAGAAGGCATGGAAGTAAAAGTGATTCAATCCCCATTTTCAGCAAACGGTCGTGCACTTGTATCAAATGAAGGAAAAGGGTTCTTGAGGCTATTGGTGCGTAAAGAAGATGGTGTATTAGTAGGTGCTCAAATCGTGGGAAATGGTGCATCAGAAATAATTGCCGAAATGGGTTTAGCAATTGAATCAGGCATGACAGTTGAAGATATTGCATTAACACCACATGCTCAACTAACTTTAAGTGAGATTGTGATGGAAGCTGCTGAGGCCATAATTTACAATTTTAAATAAATATTAATTAATAAAAATTGGATTGCTTCGTTTTTTAGAAATTCTAAATAAAATAAATGTAGAGATAAATAAATATGTAAAAAACAATCTTTACTAATAAACTTCTTAATAACATATTATGGCTAATTGAGCCGTTTTTTTACCGCAAAAAAGAGACTATTCGGTTTCTTTTTGTGAGAGGATTTATTCATTTATTAGAGAATAAAAAGTGAAATTATGGAAAATAAATATGAGAGGAGAATACAAATGAGTCAATTTGTTAATTCAACAATGGAAGGTAAAAATTTTAGTGCTGTTCAAGTAGGAAAGTGGGAGGATCTGCTTCAATATAAAAATGGAAATCCATTTAAAGCTCCTGGAAAGGTATTTCTTAAAGATGACTTACAATGTACAGGGATGGAAGCTTCACTAAATGTTTTCCCTCCAGGCATTTCAATGCCCTTTTATCATAAGCATAGAGAAAATGAAGAGCTGTATATCTTCGTCAAAGGACAAGGGGAATTCAAGATTGATGATGAAATCCTTGAAATCAAAGAGGGTACTGTCATAAGGGTGGCACAAGAGGGGGAAAGAATTTGGCGTAACAATTCAAGTGAACCTCTTTATTTTATTTGTATTCAAGCTAGGGCAAATACTTTGGAAGAAAGTAATATCGAGGATGGTATTAAGCTAGATAAATCCGTTGAATGGATTGAAAAATAGGTGCCACTGTACGATTAAATATCGTTTCGCTCCTTGTATTTTGTCTTTTGAAGAAAACTTATCTATAGAAAAGTACACCCAATTGTTAAACTGAATGTAACAATTGGGTGTACTTCATAGGAAACCAACTGTGTTTAAAGAATGGCTTTTTTCAATCTTTATTCTATAAAGGTTCATTATCCGTACTTGCTCCTCAGTTAACTCTTCTTTATTCCAATACATATGCATTAAACTATATTCGAATATCTCCTTTAATTTAATAAACAATGGAAGCTGCTCTATCATTTCTTTAGGTAGATCATTTTCCTCCTGGTATCCGTCGATTATTGCTTTTGTAATAGAATCCTCATAGTCGACTATGTTGCCATTCCCAACGAAAGAATATTCTATCGCACTATAGACTGGAACAGCTAAATCGAATATGTAAAAATGTTTTTCACAGTCTTGAAAATCAATCATTGTTAAATTTAAATCATTGTCCACTAATATGTTTTCTAACCATAAATCTCCATGAATTAAGCCGTAATTTGAAGTGGACTTTGGCATATCCTTTATAGAAGTTAAAACGTCAGATGCAATTTCTCTTATAGTAGTCTCTTCTTTTGGGATATAGTTAAGAAAATTATACTCTTCATTTTCATACCAGTCGTTTATATGTTTTACTGGTTCAATACTTTCAAAATTTTTAGATGCACGATGTAATTTACCAATTTGTTGACCAAGCTTTTTAAATACATTAGAATTCCATTCGTTTCTTGGTAAATGTATACCAGGAGCAGCTTTATATAATACAGCAAAAACTTCTTTGTCTAAGGTTATTTTCTCTACTAAATTCGCCTTTAAAGAAGGTATTATTAGAGGGACTCCTAAGCCCTTTTGATATAAAAAGTTCGTATATGTAACTTCTGCTAATTGCTCTTCATATGTTTTATAGTTTGTAATTCTAACGAAGTAAGTACTTTGTGCTGTGAGACATTGATACATTTCATTTGTTATTGGTTTCATTTCAATAAAATCCAATGGATATAGTTTATTAATTAGTTTAAGTATCTCTTTTTCTATATTATTCATTTTAACTTCCTTTCCAAACATAAATTTTCCACTTACAAAACTACTAGTTCCTTAACTTACAAATTTCGTGTTTTATTTGGTAGAATCCTTTAAAAAAGATTTATCCCGTAAAAGTCCGATTAGTATGGGATAATAATCAGTGGGGAGGAACAAACTTCCCACTGATTAAAGTTTCACTTTATTAGAAAGTTAAGTAAATGTATGGAAAAATAAGATAGCTGAAAAAATATGAAATGAGTAATTACATATGATATTTAAAGGTTCTAGAGGGTGGTTAATGTTATAAACCACAAGAAATATCAAAAGAGAGAAGTGGATACTTCTTATAATATTTAGTGAGGAGGGGGATAAATGAATGAACATATACAGCTAATGATTGAATGGATTGAGGGCAATTTAAAAAAGAAGTTTTCATTAGATAAATTATCTAATTATATGGGATATTCTCCTTACTTCTGTTCGTTTAAATTTCATCAAGTAACAGGGATAAGTATTAGACGATATATTCTTCTTAGAAGATTGTATTTATCAACGGAAGATTTGACGAATGATAGAAAGATAATTGATATCGCATTTGATTACGATTACTCTTCGCAAGAGGCTTATAGTAGAGCATTTAAAACTGTTTTTGGTATAACCCCAGGAAAATTCCAACTTAACAAAATACCGGTTCAATCATTTATTAAACTCTCAATCAATGATGGAAAGGAGTGGGATAGAATGAATTTTTCTAGAAAAATTGAAGTTGATCAGTTACGAAATGCGAAGAGTGAGCTGTTTGATAAAGATGTACTAAATATATTAAATGGTCAATTTATGTATGAAGAATTTAAAAGTGAAAAACTAATGGGGGAGTCTGATTACGCTCCATTTAATGAAGCTATGTGTGTAAATACGACTACTGCACAGATTTTTGATGATGAGTTTATTAAAACAAGGGCAGAAGGACACCAAGGTACTGTAGAAAATTATACGAAAAAGGTTATTCATCCTTTAGAGAATCTTTTTAAGAAAGAGTATAAATGTATTGTTTTATGGTTCGGTGAAGATATGTTTTGCCAAATGAATCTACTTACAGTACTTTCTTACCTTGAACAGTCTGGTTATAAGGGAAAAGTATACTTAAATAGCTTCAGAGAAGATGAATTTAAAGTTAGTCAAATTGAACTTGAATTAGGGAACTATTTTTCTGTTTACAATGAAGTTCTAGTAAATCATAAAAAGCCATCTCATGAGGTACTACCTGTAATGTATCAGGCGATAGATTTATATTTAGAAATGCTAAAAGAAAATAATGTAGTAGTAAAGTATATCTCCAAAAATAAAGATTTACCAACACAAGAGTTATTAAAAAGGTTATTTAATCTTTTTCCAACAATAGGATATGGGGACTTACAGTATATAGAGCTTATTAATAAAGCGAGATGAAAATTGAAACTAATTAGAAGAGAATACAGTAAAAAAGATGCACCTAAAAGTATAGGTGCATCTTTTTTACTTATATTTGTTCAAGTAAATTTAATTCTTCTTCTACAAATGCCATTAATTCTTTTATTGTCTCACTAGAAAAATCAAAACGAATTCCAGCTGCTTCATATACCTCTGGTAAGGATTCAGAGCTACCTAGGGATAATGCTTGTTTGTAATTTTGTAGTGCTTGTTTAGGATTCTCTTTATATTGTTTATACATTTGCAATGCACCAAGTTGCGCGATTGCATATTCGATATAATAGAATGGTATTTCGAATATGTGTAGTACAGGTAACCAGCCAGTTGCTATCCAGTTTTCATAACCTTCAATATTTACCACATTCGATTGGTAAGTGTTATGTAATTCTAAATATTTTTCATTTCTTTCTTTAGCAGTATGATTTGGATTTTCATACATCCAATGTTGGAATTGATCAACGATAAGCATTTGTGGTAAATACTTAACAATATCTTTAAAGAAATCTAATTTTGCTTTTATAAATTCTTCTGTATTCTCATAAAATGTATCCCAATACTCCATCGAAAACAATTCCATTGTCATGCTGGCTAGCTCAGCTGATTCTGAAGGGATTTCTAAATATTTTTGTAGCTTTAGCTGCTTCATACATTCATTATGAATACTATGGCCCATTTCATGGAGGAAAGTAGTAACATCATAATGTGTATGATTGAGATTCATAAAAATAAAAGATAATTGAGAAGCAGGTAAGTGTTCGCAAAATCCTCCAGGTGCTTTTCCTTTACGACTTTCTAAATCTAAGCAATCATTTTTATGCATACGGCTCAATAATGCAGAAAATTCTGGGTCTAGTTTTTGTAAAATATGAGAACTTTTTTCGATTAAATCACTCTCGTCTTCAATGGGTTTTAACACTTTTTGATTTGGTGCGGCTGCTTTTAGATCCCACGGACGAAGTGTATCTACTTGAAGTTCAGCTTTTTTCTCATTAAATATATTATCAATAAGTGGCACAACGTATTTACGAACGGATTCTGCAAGTTCATAGCAATCATCAGCCGTATAATCAAAACGTTCATATTTTTTAAACATATAATCACGATAATTATCTAATTGAATGTTTTTGGCCTTTTGGTGACGGATTGCAATTAATTCATTTAAAATATGTTGTAAATTATTTTCAACAGATAAAAATTTTTCGGAAATGAGCGTTTTTGCTTTTTTTCGTATATCACGATTCGGATTTTGTAAGTAAGACTGTAGTTCAGTAATTGTTTTTTCTTCGCCATCCCATAGTGCAGTCAAACTGCCTGTAATTTCGAAGTACTCGGTTACTAATTTGTCTTCTTTTACTTCTAAATCAATGTTCTTTTCACAAAATAATGTTTGCGCATTTTTTATTTTTTTATCTAGTAAGCTATAAGTTTTTGGATCAAGTTGCATTCGAAATGGTGACTCTAAATATTTATTATCAAATGAATTTTGATAACGTTTCAAAAGAGGCCTTACATATTGTTGATCATATTCAAACGTATCTTTTATTTCTTTGTTATCTGTATTACATTGAAAGTCAATATAGTGTGATCTTAATTGTTCTTCGATTTCCCATATTAATTTCGACTGTATTTTCAGCCAATTTTCTAAATCTTCTCCTGAAGAAATGGGTTTACTTAATAAAGTAGACAATTCGTTTTCTAGCTCATGTATATTACGGATATCGATCGTATTAGAGTTCTGCATTATTTACCCCTCACTTTTTATTTACTCAAGGAGGTATTCTTCTTTTTCGCTATGATTCCTTTTTTGCCTAGAAAATTTGTGCCTATTACTCCAAGAACAATCATAAGTGTACCGACAATATGATAGTAGGAAATTTGCTCCTGTAAGAATACAACGCCTGCGATAATGGTAATAAGTGTAGATAAGTTGCTAAAAACACTTATTTTCGCTGCTTCAATATAAGATAATGAATAGTTTAATAACAATGCTGTTAGTAAGGAAGATAATAATCCTAAATATAAAATGGAGATAAGGAATGTTCCATTCGTAAATGGCTTAAAGTATACAGTTATTGTACCTTTGTTCATATGGTCAATGATTGCGATGAAATTAAAACTAATAAAACCGATTGCTGTCATTGTGTATGTTAAATCCATTAGCTTGAATTTCTTTGTCATTTTTCGAGCTAATACATTATAGCAAGCAGATGATAATGCCGATAATAAAATGAGGATAACACCGATGAAGCTCGTTTCATGAGCCCCTATACCATTCATAACAAATATATAAATGACACCTATGACAGAAATACATACTGATGTTTTTTGCCATGTATTCGTATATTCTTTTAAAAAATAGGAAGCTAGTATCATCGTAAATATAGGGATCGCTGCTTGTATAATTCCAGCTTCAGATGAACTTGTATATACTAAGCCAAATGCTTGGAAAGCAAAGAACAATGCTGGATAAAATATTGCGAGTGGTAAAAGTGTAAGTATGTTTTTAAATGATATATTTAACTTTACAAAACCGAAAATAATCGGAATGCTTGCTGCTATGAAAGCAATTGTAAAACGATGAGCAAGAGTATCAAGAGGGCTCGTAATGGTTAATGCTAGTTTCACAAACATAAATGAAAATCCAATAATTAAAGAATAGAGTAACGCTGATAAATATGCTTTTGTTGTATTTTTCATAATTTCACCTCATAGTAGTTAATTTCTTACTGGCCAGTATACGTACATAGTAATCTTTATGATCTAGTGCTACAATGTGAACAAATGCAAACTGTACCGGTACAAAAAATAGGAGGTGTAATGATGTATAAATATTTACATGTTTTGAACGACTTAGAAAGTATGATTCAAAATGGTGAGATAAAAGAAGGAAAGAAATTACCGTCTATACGGTCGCTTGTTACACAATATGAATGTAATAAGGCGACTGTAATACGAGCGCTGCATGAATTGGAAAAGCGTCATATTATTTATTCTGTACCTCAAAGTGGATACTACGTTGTTAAGAAATCTGGAAGTTACGTAGAAAGTAACGAGATTATTGATTTCGCTTCTTCGGCCCCAGATCCAGATGTTTTTCCATACTTAGATTTTCAGCATTGCATTAATAAAGCGATTGATACATATAAGAATGATTTGTTTATATACGGAACACCGAAAGGGTTACCATCTTTAATTTCGGTTGTGCAAAAACAATTAGCAAACTATCAAGTTTTCACAAAGGAAGATAATATATTTATAACGTCAGGTGTGCAGCAGGCGCTTGCTATATTAACTTCAATACCATTTCCGAATGAAAACGAAACGATACTAATTGAGCAGCCAAGTTATCATTTATATATTGAATATGTAGAAATAAATAAGATCCCTGTGATCGGAATAAAGCGTACGCATGAAGGGATAGATTTAAATGAACTAGAGCGGATATTTAGCACAGAAAAAATTAAATTCTTTTATACAACTCCAAGATTTCATCATCCACTTGGAACTTCGTATTCTAAAAAAGAGAGAGAAAAGATTATTAAACTTGCGAAGAAATATAATGTATTTATAGTGGAAGACGACTATTTAGCAGATTTAGAAACTGATTCAAAAGTAGATACGTTTTACAGCCAAGATAATTGTAATCATGTTATATATTTAAAAAGTTATTCGAAAATCATCTTTCCTGGCTTGCGAGTCGGTGTTGCAGTCATCCCGCAATCCATTACAGATGCCTTTTATAAGTATAAAAAGATTTTAGATATCGATAGTCCTATGATTTCGCAAGCTGCTTTAGAAATTTACATAAAGAGCGGAATGTTTGATCGGCATAAACATAAAATAAAAGCATCTTACTACAATAGGTCAAAAAAACTAGCGGCAGTAGTAGAAGGTGTTCAAAATGAAAATCCACATTTGTTTACTTATAGAACAGTTGATCCAATCGGGATACATACTTGCTTACAGTTGAACAGAAATATAGTCACGGACACATTTATTAAAAATTTAAGCAAGAGTCAAATAAGCATAGATTCTATTGATAAAAATTATTTAAGTAACTTTCATAAAGAGAGATTGTTAAAGTTAAACGTATCAAATGTAAAAGAAGACAAGATTGAAGAAGGGATTCGCAAAGTAAGTGAGGAAATAAAGCGAATGAACCGTGTAGATTTTCAGTTCAAAAAAGAATAGTGCTTATGAAGGGTCTTGTTGTGTATAGAAAAATAATGGCTTTATGTATGTGTTGCTGTAGTCATTGGAGTGATTACAATTACTATATATAATAAGAAAAGTAAAGAATGTTTAACAGTTGCAATTCATACGAAGGCTGTTATTGTCGATCATAACAACATTCCTATATCAAATGTGAAGCTCATTTAAAGATAAGGAAGTCTCTATATCAAATATGCAAGGTGAGTTTCAGTTTTATAATGGTGTTTGTGGTGTAATTACGTTAAAATTTATTACTCCACATGGAGAAATCTATATAAAAAATATGATAATAAGAGTGTACCAAAAATAATTAAGGAGAATGATATGAAACCATTACAAGGTAAAGTAGCAGTTGTGGCCGGAGCAACACGAGGCGCCGGAAGAGGTATTGCGATGATGCTTGGTGAAGCCGGTGCAACTGTATATGTAACAGGAAGAAGTACAAAAGGGAATTTATCCTGTATGGGGAGAACTGAAACGATTGAAGAAACGGCAGAGCTTGTTACAAAGCAAGGCGGAAAAGGAATCGCAGTTCGTGTTGACCATACAGTAGAAGATATTAAAGCTTTATTTACAAAGATTCAAGAAGAACAAAATGGACAGCTTGATATTTTAGTAAACGATGTTTGGGGCGGCGATCCTTTAACGGAATGGGAGAAACCTTTCTGGGAACACAACCTACATAACGGACTACTTATGCAACAAAGAGCTGTTCATTCTCATATAATGACAAGCCATTACGGTGTACCATTAATGGTGAAAAATAAAATGGGACTTGTTATTGAAATTACAGATGGCGTCGATTATCAATATCGAGGTAATTTGTACTATAGTTTAGCAAAAGTCTCAACAATTCATTTAGCAGAAGCTATGGCGAAAGATTTAGAACAACACAATATTACAGCTGTCGCAGTTAGTCCAGGATTCCTTCGTTCAGAAGCGATGTTAGATATATTTGGTGTAACAGAGGAGAATTGGCGAGAAGGAGCTAAACAAGACCCTCATTTTATCGCATCAGAAACTCCTTTCTTTGTTGGAAGAGCAATTGCATCTTTAGCAAGTGATCCAACTGTTCATGAAAAACCTGGACGAGCGTTAAGTTCATGGGAATTAGGAAGAGAGTATGGATTTACAGATATGGATGGAAGACGCCCAGATTGGGGGAAATATTTTGAGGAGAATGTTTTGAATCAAAATTAATGTTTTTAGAGCACTCAATAGCTGAGTGCTCTTTTTCTTTATACTGTACATAAATAATAAAGTCCTCTTAAAAATAAAGTGAAACTTTAATCAGTGTGGAGGTGTCCATTCTCCACTGATTATTAGCCTTCACCAATTGGGCGTTTACTGCCCACAAATAGAGGGATAAAATAGTTATTTAAAAAGCATTGGTACAAATGAAATACAGTCAAAAATAAAGTGACAAATCCAACTTACCCAAATACTTTTTGAATTTTTCCATATATAATTTAGTGCTAATCTAATTGGGATTATAGTTATTAATAACTGCATTGGCACAAAACCATAAGCTGGAATATGCCACAAAGCGAACAACAAACTACATATTAATGATGCCGTGCCAAATTTTAATCCTAATTTTTGTAATGCGATAATTATATTAGTGCAAATCAACTCTTCACCCATTAACATAAAGGGTACACGGAATAAAATCATAGAAATACTTATTACTTCAGCAACGGAATTTTTAGTTGCAGGTTCAAAAATGTAACTGAATATTAAGTTGGAAGCCATACCTACGATAATTGTTAAAGGCAAACCCCAAAGTAATGTCCTAATATTAAAATGTTTAAATTGCTCTAATGATATTTTTCCTAAAAAATAGTATCCTATAATTCCACATAATACAAGATTCCATAAAGCTTCAAGAATCATTCCCAATACTTCAGGTATATTATCTCCTAACACTGCGAAAAGTTGATATACAATCCCGGAAATAATTAATAATCCCAAAGCCAAAAGGGATTTTGAATCAATTTTCTTCTCTGTTTCTATAATCTTTGTTTCCACAACAGCCCCTTCTTTCTTATTATTTCATTGATTACGAATATATAATAGCACATTGTTCTCCAAAATAATGGTAATTGAGACGATCATAATAATTTTATTTTTCCAAATCAGTAAGTCCAAGATTAGGAGATTCCTTGTAAGAATCATTTAGACCAAAACCTATTATTAATGTCGTGATTGAAATAAAGCAATTATTAAACAAAAATAATAATCGCCCATCAAATTTATGAGTAGGCGATTAATGTATTTCTAAGAACAAAATTAAACAACTTTATTATCTTTACACATATATCGCATAAAACATTTTTTAACTTCATTAAATATATAGGGAATCATTACCAAAAAAATGATATCCTTAAAGTATAGTCTATATTTTGTATAGGAGGGTGATGGAGTCTATGGCGGTACGTATAGTCGATGATTTACAACAATTCTCTTTATTACTTATGTTTTTGAGTACATTAATATTTTACAGATACTTAAAGAAGATTAAACGAGAGAGAAAACTGACTTCTTTCGAATGGACAATGTATTTTGTCACTCAATTCGCGACTTCTATTTGGGCAATTACTTATTTTATTAAATTCTTGTCTGAATCGTAAGTTACATTAAACCATTTTAGTTTACTGGGTTATTGTTATCTATTAGGGATATAAATATAGTCCGTATCTAAGTCAATGACGACATCGGTCTTAATGTCTTCTTGTAATGATTTTGGAATGTTTTCAGAAGGTCATACTGTGTATGCAATGATTCGTAACGAATCACAAGTAGAAGCAATGAAGAAAATTGATGCTTTACCAGTACTAGCTGGGAGAGAGGTGCCTCAAAGAATAAGGCACGTAAAGAGCATGGATACTTTAAAATATCATAAAAATCCTTTAATGGGAATACTAGTAACATTCACTATTAAAGGATTGGGCTGTAATGAATATACTTTTTGAAAGCATTATTTTAATCCTCACTGGAATTATTGTTTTAAAATTGACAGGTAGTAAATCTGTTAGCCAAATGACGAGAGCTGAAATTATTATTGTGGTTTCTATAGGACGTATTATTGTAGAACCTATATTAAGTAGGAAAGTAGGCCCATCTATTTTTGCTGCGTTTATTTTTGCGGGTGTTTTACTTATTATTCATTTTTTTGAATTGAAATCACGAAAAGTAGAAAAGTTTCTAAATGGAAATAGCATTATTGTTATAGAAAACGGAGAAATCTTAAAAAAGAATTTATTACGCGCGAAAATGTCAGAACAACAATTATTTATGCATCTGAGAGAAAAAGGTATACATGAAATCAAGAATTTACAACAAGCAACTGTAGAAACGAATGGACGGATTGGGTATCAACTAACTACTAAGGCACAACCAGTTACTTTGGAAATGCTAGAAAAGCTTCTAGAGCAATGCAATCTGAAAAAATAGTTTTAGACTGAAAAGTGCTTCTTGTACATAAAGGCACTTTTCGCAAACGTGTAAAAGTCCCTTCAGTAACCCTGAAGGGACTTTCGTGTTATCCAATTTACCGAGGGTGATGACGATCAATATTACGATTAACAACAACGTTAAAGTTCATAAAAATAAACAGAATGAATAATTGACAAAAAATGAGAATAGTAGTAATCTAACGTAAAACATACGCTAGCGTATTTTATTGGAGAGATAATATGCAATTAACGAGAGAAGACTGGATAAAAGTAGGATTACAACAATTAGCTAATGAAGGTATACATAAAGTTCGCATTGAAGCACTTGCTCGATTGCTAAAAATAAGCAAAGGAAGCTTCTATCACTATTTTCGTGACCATCAAGAGCTTTTAGATTCTATGCTCGACTTTTGGGAAGTACATGCAACAAAGCTGATTGTTCAAAGTATGGAGCAACAGGATGCCTCTTTAGAACAGCTATTACAGATTAGTTTTAATCGAGATAAAAAAATTGAGAATGGTATTTATGCTTGGGCTAAATATGATCCTGTTGTGGCAACACGTTTAGTAGATATAGAAGAACAAAGAATTTCTTGTGTTGCAAAATTGTATCAAAAAATGGGCGTAGACGAAACTGAATCAATTGATCGAGCGAGACTTGCCTATTTAACGTATGTAGGATGGATGACAAGGTTTGAAGCAAATCCTAATTTTGATATTGATAAAATGGTTGAGCTTTTCACTTCTTTCAGCGGGTGTCCAAACATCCACTGAAAGAAGTGAAAGCCTCCGGCGGATGTCACCGAATTATGCTGAGGCATAATTGATTATTAGATAATAAATGTCCCTAATATGGTTATAAAACCTGAAGGGACAAAATTTTCACTATAACATACGGTAGCGTATGTTATCTTTGAAGTTACGAAATTGGGGGCGAATAAATGAAATTACTATTAATAGTAGTAGCTGTGGGGCTTCTGTGGTTTATCAGTTTTTTACATATTTATTGGGCTTTTGGAGGTCGATGGGGTTCTGCTGCTGTTATCCCAGTAAAAGAGGGAGAACATAAGCCTGCTTTTACTCCGAGAATATGGGGAACATTATTCGTAGCCATTCTTATTCTATTAGCTAGTGTCATTATTGTTGTTCAAGTAGGTTATTTGCAGGGGTTCGAAGCAAATAGTTTATCTAAAATCGGAAGTATTGTCTGTGCTTTAGTTTTCATTATTAGGGCAATTGGTGATTTTAAGTTTGTTGGATTTTTCAAAAAAATTAAACATTCGCAGTTTGCTAGATATGACACTTGGTTCTATAGTCCATTATGTTTATTCTTTGGTTTTGTCTATATCATGTTGTTGTTTTAATAAGTATAATGAATTCCCTATAAAATAAATTTTATGCAGGAAGAAAACACCTCTTATTGAACAAGTAGTAATAAAAAGTTTGAGCATAGCAATAGAGCAATACGGGTTCTGGTGACAGCGAAGTCCGCTATGATTAGTCATTTGTGTTTAAAAAGAGGATAGATAGGGCGAATTTATTCAAGCTCTTCTATCCTTTTAATTTTTATAAATCTAATGTATGAAATTAGATAAGAATTCACTATTAATAATAGGTTCAGCTTATATCTTGACTTTTAATAAAATTTTAAAGTGTTGGTTTTTTATTGTGTGAATAAGAGGTTAGTTGTTGTTTTGGAGTTTAAATCATTGATTTAAACTTAGCAATTGTATCATGTAATCTTTCTAATCCAATCAACATATCTTTATCATTTAACATTGAATAACTAATTCGTAAATGATTATATTGAGTTTCATGGCTTAACAAACAAGCTGTTCCAGGTAAAAAAGAAACATCTACTTCATTCGCTTTTTGTAATAATGTAAAAGGATCGATTGACTGCGGGAGTGTAACCCATAAGTTAAATCCACCATTAGGTATTTCAAATTCTAATTCTTTTAATGGAGATAATATATCAATTGTTAAATCGCGTCTAATTTGTAAAGCAGTACGTAATTTTTCTAAATGATTTTTCATTCGTTCCGCTCGTAAAAAAGGAAGTAGTGCTTTTTGTGTCAATAAGGGACTACCAATATCCATCGAAGCCTTCACGGCGTATAACCATTCAAAGATAGGACCTTCAGCTATAAGTGCCGCGATGCGAAGACCTGGTGCTAACGTTTTACTAAATCCTTTTAAATATATAACATGACCATTTGTATCAAAGCTTTTTATTGGAGGGGGAATTTTAAAATCCTCAAAATATATCTCTCCGAAAGAATCATCCTCTAAAATGAAAAATTGATAAAGCTCTGCTAGTTCTACAAGTTCCATTCTTCTTTCTTTACTCATTACTGTACCCGTTGGATTCTGAAAAGTAGGATTCACATATAACAAAACAGGATTCTTTCTTTGACAAATATCATCGATTAAATCTAAGCGAATGCCGTTGTTATCAAGACTAACAGGGATAATTTGAACTCCTTTATTAACAAATACATCAAGCGCCGCTCCATAACACGGACTTTCTACTAACACTATGTCTCCAGGCTTTAATAATGTTTGGGCGATTAAATCGATTCCTTGCTGGGCACCGCTTGTAATTAATAATTGAGATGGATCTGTAACTACTTGTTGGTGTTCTTTTAAGTAGTTTGTTATTTCCACTCTAAGTTCTTTATCACCTTGAACAGGTCCGTATGTTGCCAGTATCATTTGATCCTTATTAAGTAATTTGTGCATTTCATCTGAAAGAAACGGATTTGGTAATAAACGTGGATAAAGGACCGCCTGTGAAAAATCGAAATATTTACGGTGTTGGTTCATTACATATTGAGAACGCATAACATTAATGGATTTCGTTTTTTGCCATTGATACGGAATTGGTTTGAAATCTTTATTCACACGTTTATGTATATAGGCACCTTTTCCTTGCTCAATGCGTATATATTCTTTCGTTTCTAACTGCTTATACGCTTTACGAACAGTTAATAAACTAATTTGTAAATCATCGGCCATAGAACGTAAAGAAGGGAGGTAATCGCCATGTGAAAGCATCCCGCTTTGAATTCTCTCAACAATTTGCATATATATTTGTTGGTAATATGGTATGTTGGATTCTTTACGCAGTACTATCTTCATAGAATCACCTGTTTTTCTTTTTAATTTAATTAAAGCGAAAAACAGTCTGACAATCAACTATATTTTTATTCAACTGTTATATGCGTGGATACACTGTTATACACCATATCCTCTATACTCATTTCAAGAGTAAAAAGGAGGAAGGAAAATGGTCATTTTAAATTATATTTTAGTATGTATTATTTTTGGAACGACATTTTTAACGATAAAAATTGGAATAGAAGCGGGGGCACCACCATTATTTTCAGCTGGAATTCGTTTCTTTTTGGCGGGCCTTATTCTCATTATTATTTTTAAATTAAAGCGAAAGGATATTATGCCTTACTTATTATCGAAACGTATTATATATGCTGGTTTTTGTTTAACATTTATGACATTCGCGACCCTTTACTGGGCTGAACAATATATTTCTTCTGGATTAGCTGCAGTTCTATCTGCAACAGCCCCAATGATGATTTTGCTATTACAATCAAAGAGAAATAAAACAAAATTGCAAAAAGAACAACTTGTCGCTTTAGTTATAGCACTCCTTGGTGTTTTTTGCATTTCTTTACCTGGAATGCATCAAGAACTTACATTCATATGGAGTATCGCTTGCCTTGTTATATTAGTAGGAGAGTTGTTTTATGGAATAGGTTCTATTCGTTCTAAAGAGATACTTTCAGATTTACCTAACGTATCACCATTTCTCATTAACGGCATTCAAATGTTTTATGGAGGAGTGTTGCTATTAATTGTATCTGTTGTAATGGAACAGCCGAATTTAGCTGTATTAACATCTTGGAATGTACAATGGCCAATTTTATATCTTATATTTGTAGGATCTATCGGTGGACACGGTTTATATTACTGGCTTTTATCAAAAACAAATCCAGTATTTCCATCGACTTGGTTGTATGTATCTCCGTTAATTGCTGTTATTGTAGGTTATTTTGTATTAGGAGAACCATTAAATCCTGCAATGGGAATTGGTGCTTGTTTAATCTTGATTGGTGTATTTTTAGCAAATCGTTCTACGCTGGGCGTTTATTTTAAGCAAGGGAAGTTATTGAAGAAAGAAATGTAAATAATACAAATGGAATCATTGGACTATTAAGTTAATAAAAGTTTATTACTTTATCAACTTAAAAAGCATGTTACTACTGACTTGTAACATGCTTTTTATTTTTACACATTAAGTTTAACATAATTTGCTTAGTAATTAACGAACGATGTACTTTACGAACAGTGTACGTTATGTTATAAATAAAACAAGTAATTCAATAAAATATAAGGTGTGATAAATGATGGAAAGAAAAAATAAAGGAGAAAAACGTATTGCAATTATAGGTGCTGGACCAGGAGGTTTAACATTAGCTCGTATATTACAGAAACATGGTTTAAAATGTGTCGTATATGAAAGAGAAACATCACCATGGATTCGGCAACAAGGAGGTTCATTAGATATTCATCATGATTCCGGACAAGAGGCGCTTAAAGAAGCAGGATTGTTAGAACAATTTAATGAACTTGCTAGATATGAGGGAGAAGATTTTCGTTTATGTGATAAGAACGGGAAAATATATTTAGATGAAGTAGCGGATCCTAATGGCGGAGATCGTCCGGAAATTGATCGAGGCACTTTACGTGAGTTACTTTTAAATTCTGTTGATCCGCAATGTATACATTGGGGCTATAACTTAACAAAAGCCATTCCTGTAGAAAATGGTATACATGAACTTCATTTTGAAAATGAACATGTAGACACTGTTGATTTAGTGGTAGCAGCAGATGGTGCCTTCTCTCGAATTCGTCCACTTGTCACAAATTCTATACCGCAATATACTGGTATTAGCATGGTAGAATTGAATTTGAAAAATGTAACGAAAAATCATCCTCAGATGGCGAAATTTAATCGACGTGGCAAAGTATTTGCACTTGCGGAGCATAAAGGAATTCTTGCGCAATTAAATGGAGATGACAGTATTCGCGTGTATTTAAGTTTTAGAACAGATAAAAAATGGCTTGATAATTGTGGAATTCCATTTAAAAATTTAGAAGAAGCAAAACATCAACTTCTACAATATTTCGAAGACTGGGATGAAACACTTAAAAATTATATTAGATGTGCAGATGGTGCGATTTTTCCTAGACGAATTTATATGTTACCTGTTGGACTAACTTGGAAAAGTACGCCTGGTGTTACTTTAATTGGTGATGCTGCACATTTAATGTCTCCATTTGCTGGAGAAGGTGTGAATCTAGCGATGCGTGATGCGGCAGAACTTGCATTATCTATTGTAAAACATGATAATTTGAACGAGGCAATTGGAAATTACGAAGAAAAAATGTACGATTATTCTTCTCAATCCGCTGAAGTGTCAAATGATAATCTTGAGATTTGTTTCTCAGAGGATGCTACTATGAAAATGTATAATCTTATGAATCAACTTCATGAGCAACAATAAAAATATATTTACTAAAGGAGAACTATGGAAGAACAAACGAATACAATTACTAGTCGTCGTTCACGACCAGCAAAAGAACCGTTAAGTAAGGAAATCATTGTTAAGACCGCTTATGACCTATTAGAGTCTGAAGGTATTTCTGGCCTTAGTATGCGTAAAATTGCAAAAGTATTAGATACAGGTCCGTCTTCTTTATATGTATACGTAAAAAATGCTGATGAATTAAGAGCGTATGTATTAGATTATGGTCTAGGGAAAATTGAAATAACGGATGAGAAAAATGAACCATGGAAAAAAGAACTATTTGCACTTGTACATTCATATTTTCGAATTTTATTCGACTCTTCTGGAATGGCAGAATTAGCTTTAATGACAATTCCAATTGGGCCAAATTCTTTAGCCCTTACTGAACAGATTTTGCGTCAATTACATGAAGGTGGAGTGAATGCAAGAGCATCAGCATGGGGAGTAGATATTTTACTGTTATATGCTGCTTCGGTCGCATATGAACAAACAGCTCGCAAAGAAAAAGGTACCACTCTTGACCCAATTCGTGCTTCGTATGAGGCTTTAGATACAGCAAGGTATCCAATGATTGTAAGTCTAAAAGAAGATATGTTATCTGGTGGAGAAGAACGATTCCGCTGGGGATTAGAAGTTGTTTTGCAAGGTATTTTACATACGCAATAATATAATTAGTTTAAAACAGAGAGCTAGTTGAGCGGCACTCTGTTTTTTTGAAAGAAAAATATGATACCTGTGTCTACAAACTACATTGTTAATGAATTTCAACATCTCTTTTTATACGATAGTAATAGACAACTTACACAATATAACCAGAAGTTAAAGGATTGGTTGGAATCCCTATATATCAAGGGATAGATTTATTTTTAGGTGAAATTGATTATTTAGAAGCTAAAGTTTTTGGAATAAAAGGTGACAAAAGAATTGTTAGAAAGCAAGTAATAACATTAAAAGATTTTGTACCAGACTATTTAATTATAGATAAATTCATGCTGAGACTTTTTATAACCACCGAGGGATATATTGAAGGTGAGAGAAAGGAGCTACTTTTATGGTAATGAAATAAAGATAAAAATATGAAGCGAGAAAATGAGGGTTTTATTTTTATAGAATAAAAAACACACTAGGTCTTTATATCCTAGTGTGTTTTTGTAATTAATTCACTTTTTTTATAAAACCTTTATAATGACGCTTCACAAGTTGACTTTCTAACGTCTTCATCGTTTCTAATGCAACACCTACGATGATTAGTAAACTTGTACCACCGATTTGAGCAGATGGTGGTAATGTAGCGATTTTTGTAAATACAAGTGGTAATATTGAAATTGCTCCTAAGAAAATCGCACCGATAAATGTTAAACGGTATAAAATTTTTGTTACATACTGTTCTGTAGATTTACCTGGGCGAATACCCGGGACATATCCGTTTTGCTTTTTCAAATTCTCAGCCATTTGTTCAGGATTTACTTGAATAAACGCGTAGAAATATGTGAAGGCAACGATAAGACCCACATATAGTGTCATTCCAAATGGATGTGCAAAATCAAGATTCGCAATTATCCATTTAGATACGCTTGAATCAGGGAAGAGCTGCGCAATTGTACGCGGCGTCATTAAAAAGGCTGAAGCAAAGATAACAGGAATTACACCTGCACTATTTACTTTAAGAGGTAAATGAGTATTTTTTGCTCCTTGATATTGATTGTTTCCTGAAACAGCTTTTGCATATTGAATCGGTATTTTTCGAACTGCTTGTTGGATGTAAATAACACCAACAACTATCGCTAAAATTACGAGTCCAATTAAAACCATTTTTATTATGTGCATAAATAACTGATCGCCTGCGTTTTGGAATTGTTGCAAATAAATTTGATTAGCGACATTCGGAATCGCCGCAACAAGTCCTGCGAAGATAATCATTGAGATTCCATTACCAACGCCATTAGCGGTAATTTGTTCACCTAACCAAAGTAAAAATGCAGTACCAGCAGTTAAAACTGTCGCAATAAATAAGTATGTAGTCCAGCTTTGATCTGTAATTAATTGTCCACCTGCTATATTATTAAAACCATAAGACATCCCAATGGATTGTATAAATGCGAGAATGATTGTAAAGTATCGAGTAAATTGAGCTGATTTCTTACGGCCCATTTCTCCTTGCTTTGCCCATTCTGTAAATTTAGGTACAACGTCCATTTGTAGTAATTGTACAATGATAGAAGCTGTAATATATGGTGTAATACCTACAGCAAAGATTGAGAAGTGTTGCAGTGCTCCTCCGCCAAATACGTTTAGCATACCTAAAACGTTGGCTTGATCTTGTACTTTTAATACCTCTGCGTTAGTATGAGGAACTGGAATAAACGTGCCAATTCGAAAAACAATTAGCATCGCTAGTGTAAAAAGAATTTTGTTTCTTATCTCAGCTACTCTCATGAAATTTGAAATCGTACGAAACATTATGTCGCCTCCTATATTTTTATCAGTTCAAAACTGATTATTATATCCCGATGAAGTAACCACAAACCTCCTTCCGCATTAAATTCATTTGACAAATGGAATTTTATACATTTTGTAGTTTTCACGGATATAAAAATATAAGGTGTTATACAAGCGATTTATTGACTTTTCGTAATCATTCAATACCCATAATATAACTAATAAATTAACAAATGTACATACATAAGCATTAAAAATGAATGAATAGGATGATTTTTTACATATATTTAATGCTAGATTGATAATTAGGAACGTTTTATGTGGTTATATTGAAGGGATTCCGTGGAAAGTATTATGATGTAGCTGTAGCGCATAATAACCCCAAGGAAATCTTCAAGGATGTTGAGAGAACTCATACGTTTCAGCATGAATTAGAGAACCTACTAAAGAAAGAAAAGATTGGATTGGAATAATAGTGAAGGAAAATCTTTTTTCCATAGAGAATATTTCTAGCGTAGGAATCTAAGTATGTAGGTTCTAATGAAAGGAGAGTTCACATGAATACATTTGTAAATGACAAGTTTTATGAAACTAGAAATCAATTATTTGAGGAAATTACTTTGTTAAGTGATGCTCAATTTAATAGGAAACCAGATAAGGATAAATGGAGTATAGCACAAGTTTGTCATCACTTAGTTTTATTAGATGAGAGAGTTATAACAGTTATTTCATCGGGATTAAAAAAGATGGATAGTATCTTAAATGAGCGTAAAGAAATTCACACTATTTTATTAGATAGATCGATAAAATTTATAGCCCCAGAAATGATTGAACCAAGTATAGAACCATTTGAAGTGCAGCAAATGGTTGATTTGTTAAACGACTCTAGAAAAGAATTGATGCGTTTCCTGAGTACAATAGAAGATGAATCTATATTAGCGAAAAAATCAGTGACGCATCCAGCTCTTGGAGAATTACTTCTTGATCAGTGGATAGAACTGATCTATTTGCATGAACAGCGTCATATAGAACAAATTAAAGAGATAAAATTGCTTTGTGGAGTTGAAAAGTAAACATCATTATCTATTTTTTGAGCGATTTGGGATAGCATCAAGCTTTCGAGTGATAAAATAGAAATCCTGATTAAAATTATGATGAATTTAGTTGAAAGCAACCAATAAGCTGAAGAAATTACGAAACTAGTAGATCTTACCCCTGAAGAGGAAACGAACATTCGAAAAAATCTGAATCCGATTTGCTGTATAAGTGTAACCCCGTCTTAAATGAAGAGCGGGGTTATTATTTTTGGAAGTGATCTCAGCATTTTCATTTAGAAGGAAATAAATTGGCAATGAAATCCGAAAATGTAATCAGCATTACACACTATATCTTTAAGTTATAATGATTTTCGGAAATGAGCTATATGTCCAAATTTTTGAAAGTAATCTTACACCTACCATTGGGTAAGCACCTTTCACGCGTTTGAGGAATAAGTATTTTGTCAGAAAACGATAAAATACAATTCTATTAAGGGATATATGCATTTTATTCTCTTTATTTTTGCAGTTGAAGTTTTCTGAATAACAAGTTATATTTTTAAAGTTCAAGCAACTTTATGACAGTACAAAAAGGGGAGAAATATTGATATTATGCAAAAAACGAAATGGAAGAACTATGTATGCTATTTTATTATTCTTATGCTTCTTGTAACAGCAGTAACAGTCAAACCAGCTATTTCTAAGGCTGAGGAATCTAATGTTAATATTACATTGTTAGGTACTGCAGATATTCATGGTAGATTTATGCCTTGGGATTATGCGCTTGATGGAGCAAATATGAGTGGAAGTTTGACGCAGCTTTATACGGTTATAAAGAAGGTACGTCAAGAAAATCCAAATACCATATTAGTAGATGCCGGGGATACAATTCAAGGAAACTCAGTAGAATTATTCAACGATAAGCCACAATCGCCAATGATGGTAGCAATGAATACAATGGGATATGACGCCTGGGCATTTGGAAATCATGAATTCAACTTTGGATTAGATACATTGAAAAAAGTTAGTGAGCAATACAAGGGAAAGACGTTAGCAGGAAATATTTATAAGGAAAATGGAGAGCGTTTTCTTCCTGCATATACGATTGTTGAAAAAGGTGGAATTAAAGTCGGGATTATTGGTATGAATACACCAATGATTAGTGATTTTGAAAAAGGGACAGATCATTTGGATGGTTTAGTAGTGAAAAATCCAGTAGAAGAGACAAAAAAGGCTATTAAAGAATTAGAAGATAAAGTAGATGTAATGGTAGGGGTTATGCATATGGGACTAGAAAATGAGAATGGAATCCCAGGTACTGGTGTTCAAGATATTGCGAATGCTTGTCCGGAACTAAGCGCTATTTTTGCGGCTCATATGCATAAACTTGTAAAAAAAGAAGTTGTAAATGGCGTAATTATTACAGAACCAGATAAATACGGAACGCATATTTCACGTATTGACCTTACTTTTACAAAGCAAGATGGGAAGCTTGTTTTAAAAGATAAAACAGCTACCGCTATACCTGTAAAAAATGCTGATGGAACTACAGTATTATCTGATTCTACACTTGAAGAAACACTAACACCTTTTCATGAGTATGCGAGAGGAGATGCAAATGTTGTAGTCGCTCAATTAAAGGGTAGAAACCTTGTTCCTGAAAATGAAATAAAGGGTATTCCAAGTGTGCAGATTCAAGAGACACCTTTATCAGATTTCTTTCATGAAGTCATGCTCCATTACAGCAAGGCGGATGTAGTAGCCCATCAAATTGATAATGATTATGCCCGTTTGGATATAGGTCCTATAAAGAAGAAAGATATTGCTTATAATTATCAATATGCTTTGGGAGAAATTACAGTATATAAGATAACTGGAAAAGATTTAAAAGACTATATGGAATGGGCAGCAGGATATTTTAACTCATCTCGTGCCGGAGATGTAACAGTTAGCTTTGATAAAAACCGTCGTGCGTCTAAATACAGTACGAACGATTTCTTTGGAGGCGTAAAATACGAAATTGACTTAACAAAACCATATGGTAGTAGAATTACAAATTTACGCTCTATTCGTACAAATAAACCAATCAAAATGAGCGATGTTATGACGCTAGGAATGAATGCGTATAGAATGGAGGCTCTTCAGGCAAAAGGGGGAGCTTTAGAGGGACGTAAATTTGAACAAACTTGGTCATCTAAACAAGAGAATGCATTCGGAGAAACAGGTGGAACCATTCGTAACCTTGCTATTACATATTTAAAAGAGGTAAAGAACGGTGTATACACGCCAAAAGTTATGCATAATTGGAAAATTACTGGTGTAGATACACATTCTTCAGAGCATAAGGCTGTAGTTGATCTTATAAATAAAGGGATTTTAGAAATCCCAAAAACAGAAGATGGAAAATATACAAATATAGCATCTATAAATACTAAAGATTCAATTACAAAAGAAGAGATTGTAGCACTCTCACAAAAAGCTAATATTAATCCAAATCAGTTTAATCATGTAAAAAGAAAAGGTGAATTTTACAAAAAACTTAGTAGGATAATTAAATAAATATAAAAAAGATGGCTCTCGTGCAAAAAACTATTAAACTTGGACATACCATTAACCTAAAAAAGTTTGTGATCGGTATGGAAATATAGAGAATCATCGGTAAAAAATCCCCTGAATCGCTTTGAAGATTTAGGGGATTTTTCATTTAAATAATTATTGTTTCATTTCTCACTATGTATATTTATAATATGCTTTAAAAGAACATACCTTAAGTTAATAACATGCAATAGATATGTCCTTTTCTATATTTAAATGGGGAGACAAATTTATCTTTGAAAGATATTTTTGACAAGATGAAACTCATATAAGACTTCAGCAGTCTCAAAACGTTACAATCCATGCAGCTATAGACATAAATAACAAAATTATATTGAAAAATCTAACTTGTATATGCGTTGCCTCACTAAAGTATTTATCTACTATTCTTAAAATAGTAAAGAGTGGTTTTTTATGTTGTTAATAAGATATAAGTGTACTTTGATTAGAATGAATATAGATAATTAACGACTAACCAATTGGATGAGCACCTAAAAGGGCTCATTTTTTATTTTATCGACCACATATATGTAATTTTGCATAATATTACATAAATTTTGTATTTTCTCTTTTTTTCGACATAAGTAGACAGTATACTTTGTACAAGCTTTCTATTTCAAAAATTATACGAGGTAAAAAAATGAAAAACACAAAGACATTAACTAAGGTAGCATTAACAACAGGATTAGCTTTAACAGCTGTGGCACCATACGGAATAGGTCATGCAGAGGAAACAGATCAACTTCAAGTTCAAATTCAGGAGGACTCATTCCGTTCAGGTGAACTTACACAACCGTCACAAAAAACACCAGAGAATGTAGTAAAAGATGCTCTTAAGGAGAAAGCTGAACAAGCTCTTTCTCCAAATCAAGTCAATGGAGAAACAGGAGTAGATTATAAAGTTCTTCAAAAACGTGGTTCGTATGATGGAACAACACTTGTGCGTATGCAGCAAACATACGAAGGAAAAGAAGTATATGGCCATCAATTAACTGCACACGTAGATAATAAGGGTGTTATTAAAAGTGTTTCAGGCGATAGCGCGCAAAATTTAAAACAAGAAGAATTGAAAAAGCCTATTAATCTATCAAAAGATGGAGCGAAACAATATATTTATACGAAGTACGGGAACGATATCAAGTTTATTTCTGAGCCAGAAGTTAAGGAAGTTATTTTTGTTGATGAAAATAATGGACAAGCTAGCAATGCATACCAAGTTACCTTTGAAGCGGCAACACCAAACTATGTTTCCGGAACTTATTTAGTAAATGCACAAAATGGTGATATGTTAAAAAATATGGTACAAGAATCTAACTTAAAAGCAAGTGAAAAACTAGTTGGAGCTTTAAAGGGAAGTAAAAAAAGTAGTCTTACATCATTAACTGGAACAGGAAAAGATGATTTAGGTATATCTCGTTCATTTGGTATTTCTAAACAAAGTAATGGCAAATATGCACTTGCTGATTATACAAGAGGGCAAGGAATTGAAACATATGATGTGAATTACAGAGATATTACTAAAGAAGAAAGCTATTATCCTGGTACACTAGCAACCAGCACTTCAACAACATTTAACGATTCAAAAGCAGTAAGTGCTCATTACTTAGCAACAAAGGTATTTGATTTTTATAAAGATAAATATAAGCGTAATAGTTTTGATAATAAGGGACAAAAGGTAGTTTCAGTTGTACATGCTTGGGATTCTGAAGATACGAACGATCCGAAAAATTGGCAAAATGCATTAAGTGCTAATAATGGAAGTATGCTTGTATATGGCGATCCTATTGTCAAGGCATATGACGTAGCTGGACATGAATTTACACATGCTGTTACTTCTAGCGAATCTAATCTTGAATATTACGGTGAATCTGGTGCGATTAATGAGGCGCTATCTGATATTATGGGAACATCTATTGAGAAATACGTAAATAATGGAAGCTTTAACTGGACAATGGGCGAACAAACTGGATCTGTTTTCCGTGATATGGAAAACCCAGCTTCTGTTCCATCTTCACTTGGAGTACCGTATCCAGATGATTACAGTGAATTTAACGATTTTAATGGATGGGATCAAGGTGGCGTTCATTTTAATTCAAGTATTATTAATAAAGTTGCGTATCTCATTGCAAAAGGCGGAACTCATAACGGAGTAACTGTTAAAGGAATTGGTGAAGATAAAATGTTTGATATTTTCTATTATGCAAATACAGATGAGTTAAACATGACATCTAATTTCAAAGAATTGAAATCAGCATGTATTCGAGTGGCAACTAATAAATATGGGGCGAATACAGCTGAAGTTCAAGCAGTGCAAAAAGCATTTGATGCAGCAAAAATTAAGTAAGTTAGAAATATAGTTTTTATTCATATCTTAATACATTATAAAAAACAGCTAATATCATATTAAGATATTAGCTGTTTTTTTACGTGGCAATGTATTAGTGAAAATAAAATTACTAAGCAATAATCAGGCATCTATCTTCAATAAGTTACGACAAATATATAAGATTTCAAGGGTGTAAAAACAGAAAATTAATAATATATTGACCTCTTAATAGTAAGTGCTATAGAATGAAAGCGATAACAAACGATTGCTTTAAAATGATTTCCCTGATCTTTTAGTATTTACAACTATATGAAGGCAAAAAAATCTATTTTTTTAAGCATTAATGCAAACGTTTTCGTATTAAAAGATCATTGAAATACATACGTGAAAATAGTCAATATGGGGGTGAAGTAAAAGGGATTTCTACATTAATTTAAGCAGTGTAATTTAGTATGAGCATAATAAATAGCTCGTACTATATAAAGAAAGGGTGTATGTGGTGCAAATGACAAAAAGATTAATTAACAAATCATTTTTATTACTTGCCATAATCGTTATGTTATCATCTGTTTTCTCTTTTCAGAGTGTGAAGGCAGTTTCAAATTCGAAAACAACTGAAGTTATCATTCATTACAAAGAGAAATCTGGAAATACAAAAGACTGGAATCTTTGGGTATGGGGAGAAAATGCAAACGGTAAATCTTATGAATTTACTGGTGAAGATGAATTTGGAAAATACGCTAAGATAAAAATAGATGGTGACTATAATCGTGTAGGATTTATAGTTCGTACCAATGAATGGGAAAAAGATGGAGGTGATCACTGGGTTGAAAATATAAGGGATGGTCGTGCTGAAGTATGGATCCTTTCGGGTGATGAAAAAGTATATAACTCTAAGCCTTCTTCGGATCTCTCAATTCAAAAAGCTACTATTGATAGTTTTAATGAAATTACTGTAACGACTAATGTTCCGTTTAATAGTAAGGAACAGAAAATTGAAATTGAAGGCGTTAAAATTAAGGGAATTAGTCCTTATGATAAAAATAGTGGAGATATTACTAATAAGGTTAAAATAATTACGGAACAGAAAATTGATTTAAAACAAACATACAAAGTTAAAATAGCAAACTTAGCTGATGCGAATACTGAAATCGGTAAAGTCATTCGTAGTGAGGAATTTGATAATTTATTTTATTATGGTGGTAATGATTTAGGGAATATATATACTCCGCAACATACAAAGTTCCGTTTATGGGCTCCTACTGCGAGTGAAGCGAAGTTAGTTACATATAAAAAATGGAGCGATAAAATAGGTACTGAAATAAACATGCAACAAGGTGAAAAGGGAACTTGGAAAGCAGAACTTAAAGGGAACCAAAAAGGTCTCTTTTATACGTATAAGGTGAAAATTGGGGATAAGTGGACTGAAGCGGTTGATCCGTATGTGCGTGCTGCTTCTGTAAATGGAGATAAAGGTGCAGTTGTTGATTTAGAAGAAACAAATCCGAAAAAATGGAAAGCAAACAAAAAGCCAAAATTTAAAAATCCGGAAGATGCTATTATTTATGAATTGCATGTACGCGATCTTTCCATCCAACCTGAAAGTGGTATTAAGCAAAAAGGGAAATATTTAGGTGTAACAGAAAAAGGAACAAAAGGGCCTGAAGGTGTAAAAACAGGACTTGATCATATGAAAGATCTTGGTGTTACTCACGTTCAGTTTTTACCGATATTTGATTATGCTTCAGTAAATGAAGAAACTTTAAATGAACCACAATATAACTGGGGATATGATCCGAAAAATTTCAACGTCCCAGAGGGCTCCTATTCTACAAATCCTTATGAGCCGACTGTTCGAATAACTGAATTAAAGCAAATGATTCAAGTTCTGCATGATAATAATCTTCGTGTAGTGATGGACGTAGTATATAACCATATGTATAATGCCACTGAATCTAATTTTCATAAGTTAGTTCCTGGTTATTATTATCGTTACAATGAAGATGGAACATTAGCAAATGGAACTGGTGTAGGAAATGATACCGCTTCGGAACGAAAAATGATGAGGAAGTTTATGGTGGATTCCGTCACATACTGGGCAAAAGAATACAATTTAGATGGGTTCCGTTTTGATTTAATGGGTATTCATGATTATGAGACGATGAATGAGATACGTAAAGCTGTTAATCAAATTGATCCTTCTATTATTCTGCATGGAGAAGGATGGGATTTAAATACACCTCTTGCGGCTGAATTGAAAGCAAATCAAAAAAATGCAGAGAAAATGAAAGGGATTGCTCATTTTAACGATAATATACGTGATGGATTGAAAGGTAGTGTATTTGAGGAGAAAGAAAATGGTTTTGTAAATGGAAAACAAAACATGGAAGACCGTATTAAAAAAGGCATTACAGCCGGTATTGACTATGATACAAATTCGTCTACTTATCAAGATCCGGAGCAGGTGCTAACTTATGTGGAAGCACATGACAATCATACTTTATGGGATAAACTTGAGTTGACTAATTCAGGTGACAGTGAAGAAATGCGAAAACAAATGCATAAATTATCTTCTTCTATTTTATTAACATCACAAGGTATTCCATTCTTACATGCAGGACAAGAGTTTATGCGCACAAAATATGGTGATCATAATAGTTACAAATCTCCTGATTCAATTAACCAGATGGACTGGTTACGCCGTGCAGCATTTAATAATGAAGTAGAGTACATGAAGGGCTTAATAGATTTACGCAAAAAATACCCAGCTTTTCGAATGACATCTGCAGAGCAAATTAAAAAGTATGTAGCTTTTATCGATGTTCCAAAAAATGTTGTAGCTTATACAATAGATGGAAAGGGAAGTGGGAATAAAAGCGAATACTTTATGGTGGCTCACAATGCAAATAGGGAAGCCGTTGACATAACACTTCCATCGAAAGGTCCATGGAAAGTGCTAGTAAACGGGAATCAGGCGGGAAGTAAAACACTTTACGTTGTCCATGACAATAAGATTAAAGTTCCTGCATTAAGTTCACTAGTTTTAAAAACAGAGAAACCGATTAAATAAATGCAAAAGCGAAGTGACGGTTGTTTTCACTTTGCTTTAAAAGTTAACTTAGTATAATTTCACATACTGTAATTATATTACAATTTAATAAACAAAAAGAGAAGAACTCACCAAGGTTCTTCTCTTTTTTATGTGTAATTAGGGTTTCCATAACTGTAGATATGGATGGTGTAAATTAATGGATGAATAATTTACTCTTAAAATTATAACAGAACAATTAAAGATTTTTATATGTAATATTGCATATAAAGGGTAAACAACAATAATTTCTTTTCATAAAAATAAGCTCCTGGTGAAAATGATGAGTAACCCTTTTCCATATGAAATGAACTTGGTATAAAATGAAAGATTACAAGTATAAGATTCTATACTTAGTAATCCCTCACTTTAAGGTATGTTTTTGGGGAAGTTTTGGGAGTTCAATCGATTCTGAATAAAATTGATAGTATCAGTTGCAATTTTTTTACGTTTAAGGACAATCCCGGCATGCCCACATGTATAAATATATCGCGTAGGTCTTTCCCAGGATTCCCACAAATAGTCCGTATCCTCAGAATGTACATAAAGATCATGCTTGCCTGAAATTAATAAAATATTTTCTTTTTTTACTTTTGGTAATGCTTGACTCGGTTCAGTGATTTTCCAATAAGCTATTAAATCATCATACGTAACACCATGATGTTCCAAGTCTTCTCTAATAAATTTACCTGGATTTGTCTTCCAAATTGAATAAGAGAGTCGATTCGCGTAGAAAATGGATGCTAACACATCAATTTCTGGTTCAACAAGAGATGTTAAGTTAGTAATAACTCCACCTAAACTGATTCCTATTAAAATCAAGGGACCATTTTTATTTGCTTTAATCCATTTGATCAAAGTTCGTAAATCAGCTACCGCTTGTTTAGTTGCTTCTACAGTTCGTTCAACATTGGCACTTACCATGTACTCTCCACTATATAGGGATTGGTTCGGTTTTCTGTCAAAATGATATGGTAAAGTGAAATAATACATATTCCACTTCAAGTTGGTCATATGGTCGTGGAATATTTTTTTTACACGTTCGTTAGAATCCATTCTCCAACCATGAACAAAGATGACATGAGGTGCATCTTCATTTTTATGTAAAAATAATTCCCCAGTGACAGAATCGTTGCGTGAATCACCAGATTGAACCGAGCTTTTATATTTGAATTGTCCAACCATGTATTCCTTTTCTTGTTTTAAATGCTTAATGTTAAAATGAATATGAGATGGTTTTACTTTATAAAAAAATTCTATGTCCTTTATATATAGTGAGGTGTTAGAAAGAGAAGTATACTGAAACTTTACACTTCTTTTTTTGTGCAAATCATACAAGGCGTATCGATCAATGAGTTTTGAAAAAATCAAATTAACCTCCTCCAAAATACATATCGTCTAAAAGATGGACAAAATTTATGCTGTAAATTAATTGTAAAATATTCTCTTTTCCTAATAGTAGATGCTTGAATTATAAAACAGGTGGGGAATTTGTATATTATATTATAAAGCTATCAATAAAATAAAACTATAAATATCTTTTACAAAAACCTAAAAAGCAAGTTAATATTCTCATTCATAAAAGAGAACATTAGCTTGCTTATTTTCGTATCAAAAGGTACACCTTTTGAAGTGACGTAATTTATATGAAAGACAATGTGTCAATTTGTATATTTAATACAGTGATAGTTACCATAATTTTCGAAGCCTATAGTTAATTAACCTTACAATATACGTCTTTTTGGTATATGAATAGCTATATTCATTAGAGAAAGAGTTTTAATCCTTCATGAGAATCTTTAAAACCTAATTTCTTATAAAAGTGTAAAGCTTCTTGTCGTTCTTTATCTGTTGTTAACTGTACTAAATGACATCCCCGTAATTTAGCACGTTGAATAGCCCATTTAATAAGTTTACTTCCTATACCTTTACCACGTTTTGATGAGGCTGTCCGTACACCCTCAATTGTAGCTCTCCAACCCCCTTGACGTACAATGTAAGGCGTAAATGTAATTTGTTGAATACCGACAATCTCCATCCCATCACACGCTACAATCAACTCATTATTTGGATCACAATCAATAGCATGAAATGCTCTTATATAACTATCAGGGAGTGGTGTTTCATAGCGCTCTCTTTTATTTCCTAAAACATCATCAGCAAGCATTTTTACAATTTCATCTAAATCATCTGCCGTTGCAATCCTAAATGTTATAGTTTCTGTCACTATCAAAAAACCTCCTTAATGTATGCACTTGTTACTTTTATTTTACTTGTTTAAATACAAAAGGTTAAATTATAAAATATTATGAGTCTCTATAACTTTTTCTTATAGATAGCATAAAAGCCTAACTTATAAAATTACAAGTTAGGCTTTTTAACACAATATTATTATTAGAGAATCCGACCAACTTCAATAAACCTCCATATTCTTTAATGAATTTTCATATTTACAAGTACACATATAACCATCCAAATAGGGTGGTTTTTATTTGTTGTATAGAAATTACGTAATAAGCATGGATTTGTATGCTCTCATTCAATGCTATCTAAAGCCATATTCCTTGCCAATATTCAAAAACGATTACGTTTTTGAATATGTGTTCCGGTCTTTCTTGACCAGGTCAATGAATAACTACACATAAACTCCTTATATCTCTAGATAAACTACCGATTAGCTCCATATAGACTCTAGATAACCTATATAGAATACAAGTTATCAAGGAGGTAAGAAAAAATGAACTTTATGAAACGAGCAATTCTCAGTATGAAAAAAAGAGTAGGAACATCATTAATTTTGATGGCAGTTTTCCTAATTGTTACAAATTTAGTGTTGGCAGGATTCACAATCCAAAATGCATCAAAAAAAGCTGCTGATGCAGCAAGAAAAAAACTCGGTGCAGATGTTACTTTAAGTCTTGATTTTGACAAATTAGGTCAACAAGCTAGGGAAACTGGAGAGATGCCTAATCCACCGAAGCTTAATACAAAAGAAGCAGATCAATTAGCGAAGTCAAAGTATGTAAAAGACTATAATTACATAACTAGCACTCTCGGAATTTCTGACGGACTTAAACTAGTAGGAGCTTCAGAAGGAGAAGAAGAAGGAAAAGGTAAGGCGGGAATGGCGGCTGTACGAGGCGGTTCAGGCTCCGGTACAGAAATAGATATGAATTCTTCTTTTATGATTGAGGGAGTTCGCAAAACTGCATTACAAGAAAGCTTTAAGAATGGAAAAAGTAAAATCATTGATGGGAAACCAATTACAGAACAGATGAAAGATCAGAATGTAGCTTTAATGGAAAAACGATTAGCGGAATTAAACAATTTGAAAGTAGGAGACAAAGTTAAAGTGCAATCAGGGGATAAGAAGGAAACCCTCGAGGTTGAAATTATCGGCATTTACGAAACGAATGAGCAAGCAATGGGTCAACAAGCTCCTCCTATAATGGATCCAGCTAATAAACTTTATATGCCGCATTCAACTATGAAAAAATTAGAAATAGATCAAGGTATAAGTAGCATTCAAGTCGTGTATTTCTTGAAAGATCCACAAAACATTGAAGCATTTAAAGAAGAAGCAAAAAAATCTGATATTGATTTTAATTATTATAAATTAGATGCACATGATTCGTTGTACAAACAAATGATTGGGCCTATCGAAAATATCTCATCTACTTCTCAAATGATTATTTATATTGTATCAATTGCAGGTGCGATTATTTTAGGGTTAATCATTATGTTATCGATTAAAGCACGTCGTAAGGAAATGGGGATTCTATTGTCCATTGGAGAGAAAAAGTGGAAACTGATGGCGCAGTTCGTAGTAGAAGTAGTATGTATCGCTATTTTAGCATTTGGATTATCCATAACAACAGGAGCAAAAATTTCTCAATTCATAGGGAATAATTTACTTTCGAGTGAAATTGCTACAGCAGGAGAAGAAACAAACACCCCACAAAATGGAACTGTAATGGTAGCTGGACCTGGTGGAACTGTACAAAATCAAAAAGAGGATCCAATTGATAAAATTAATGTAAGTGTAACAGGCGAAGATGTAGGGAAAATGGGGGGGATTGGACTAGCTATTGCTATATTAGCAACGCTTCTTCCAGCATTATCTATTCTACGCCTGAATCCAAAACAAATTCTTTTAAAAGATGAATAAGGAGGCTCGATATGGAGACGATTTTACAATTTAAAAACTTAGATTATTATTATGAAAGTAACGGAAAAAAAGTATCGATACTAGAAAATGTTAACTTTTCTTTTCAAAAAGGACATTTCTACACGATTCTAGGACCATCCGGATCTGGTAAAACCACTACACTTAGCTTAGGTTGTGGGCTAGATATACCTAAAAATGGTTATGTACTATTTAATGGAAAGGATATTCGGAAAATTGGTTTGGATCGGTATCGTAATCAAAATGTATCGGTAATTTTCCAATCTTATAATTTGATTACCTATATGACTGCTCTTCAAAATGTCTTAACAGCAATGGAAATTACAGGTGTTAAAGTGCAAAATAAAACGGCAAGGGCATTAGAATTATTAGAGAAAGTAGGACTTACAGAAGTAGAAGCGAAACGAAATGTTCTGCAACTAAGTGGCGGGCAACAGCAGCGTGTTGCAATCGCTCGAGCGTTATCTTGTAATGTTGATTTACTGATTGCGGATGAGCCGACAGGAAACCTCGACGAAGAAACGGCAATGGATATAATAGAACTGTTTCAAGAACTTGCACATAAAGAAAATAAATGTATTATTGTTGTGACGCACTCACAGGAAGTTGCTAAAAAATCAGACCGTGCAGTCTATTTAAGTAAGAAGAAGTTGGTAGTAAACGAAATTTAATATAAACACCCTAGTTTTTTAATTCACATAATTTCCGAAATCAGTTTCTTCAAATATTTATATTTGATATACAATATAACCAAGCCATAATCAAAATGGTCTCCCTGTATTGAATGTTAAGATAGTTTGTTAATCCCTTTTTAACAATTTTTGAAAAAGAACTTGTAGTATATTCTACAGGTTCTTTTTGTTATGATCGGTTTACTATATCATTGAAGAATTGCATGTGAAAAATGGGGCAGTATCTAGATGTATGATCTAAATACTGTCCCGTTTAATTATTTATTTGTAAAAAGGAACTAGCTTACATCTCATGTGATAGATTTTATAAATAAGAGCGTTTAATTGTCCATGGCTCTAAGCACTAACCATTTGGAATAAAGATGCAATGTATCAGTTATACTATGTAATATTTATTCATTACAAAATATGGTGGTATGTATGACTAAGCAAACAATTACTTTATTTCAAGTTTCTATGATACTCATTGGTAGTATTGGGATAATTAATCATGTCATTATGATTCCTATGTTATTAGATACCTCAGGTAGAGATTCGTGGATCTCTATCATATTAGTAAGCATTATATACTTGAGTTGGATTTCATTAATATTCATCATATATAGAAACATAAAAAATGAACACTTGTTTTCGTGGTTAAAAAATAATTTTGGGAAACTCAGTGTATATCCAATCATATTCATAGTTGTGATTTATTTAATAACAATTGGTGTCGTTGCACTAAAAGAAACATTAACCTTTTTCTCTTTTTATTTACCAGAAACACCTCACTTTGTATTAGGAATACTTTTTTCAATGATTTGTCTCTATAATGCTACAAGAGGAATTCAATCTATTGCACTTACAACAGGTGTTTTGTTACCTATTGTATTCCTACTTGGTTTTTTTGTAATGTTTGCAAATGTTCCGCATAAAGATTATTCTTTACTTCAGCCAATAATGGAAAATGGAATGAAGCCAGTATTTAAGGGGATGGTTTATCCTGCAGCAGGATTTTTAGAGTTAATTTTTATTCTTTTTTTACAACATCACATTGGTTCAAAAGTAAAATTATATCAATTGATTGCTTTGGGAATGGTTATTATTGGTATCACAATAGGCCCAGTTATGGCAGCTATTATAGAATTTGGACCTTTCGTAGCAGCAAACCAACGGTATCCAGCATTTGAAGAATGGAGACTTGTGTCAATAGGAAGGTACATTGAAAATTTAGACTTTCTCTCCGTGTATCAGTGGCTTGTAGGGATCTTTATTCGTTTATCACTTGTTGTTTTTCTTATTCCAGATTTGTTATCAATTACAAATCGGAAAACGAGAAATGGGGTTATGTTTGCAATACTTTCATGTATTTTATTTATAAGTATACTACCCATCAGTGACTCTAGTTTCTATTGGTTTGTATCTCAATTTATTTTACCAGTTTCAGCATTAGGACTATTTTTGTTTTCTATCTTACTAATAGTGTTTGTATGGGTTGCTAAATTTAAGAAAAGCTCTTAAAAGAGTATGAGGATGTATTTTATATAAGGTTGCTGAGTTTGAAGGAGACAACGTAGATGAACAAACGACTAGAAATAAATGAGAAGATAGCACTAGAGTGGTTTGAAGGATGCAACGATGTAAAAGTAATAAAGCGTGATTTGGATGAGAAAGAAAAAAAGAATTCAGTATTGTTTATTTATTGTCAAAACTTAATTGACAATACAAAATTAAAACAAGCCACATCATCCCATGTTTGCAAAGAGCTTTCAAGTAATTCGATAGAAGAGTTTAACCTCTCAACATTAATTCCCCAGTTATCAGTACAGAAATTAGATATGGTAAATTCGAATGAAACTATCTCTCAGATTATATTTGAAGGTAACCTACTTATTATTTTTGAAGAATCTAAACATGGATATATAGTTGATATTGCCCAAATACCTACCAGATCAGTTGAACAAACAAATACAGAGATGACCATTCGTGGTGGACGTGATGGATTTGTTGAAGAGTTAAACACAAACATAGGATTAATTAGAAAAAGACTAAAAACGAGTTCTCTTAGTTATGAAGAATTTATTATTGGAGAAAGAACACAAACTAAAGTAGCACTCTTGTATTTAAAAGATGTCGCATCCCAAGATATCATTACTCAAGTTCGATTAAAATTAAGAAAAATTAAAATAGACGGGGTTGTTTCAAGTGCGCAAATTGAAGAATTAATTACAAACAATCAATTTAGTGTATTTCCTTTAGTTGAATATACTGGGCGCCCTGATTATGCTGTGAATTGTTTGCTATATGGGCGTTTTATTTTACTAGTTGAAGGGTCACCAACAGCGACAATTGCACCAGTTACATTTCCTTTTTTTGTGAATACATCTGAAGATCAAGATCTTTTCTACATATTCGGTAGCTTTGTACGACTTGTAAGTCTTTTGGGGATAGCAATTTCTATATTTCTTCCAGGAATTTGGATAGCACTAATTACATATCATCCAGATCAGATTCCCTATACGTTGCTAGCTACATTAAGCTTATCAAGAGAAGGGATTCCTTTTCCAGCTCCTTTAGAAGGGCTAATTATGATGACCTTATTTGAAATTTTGAGACAAGCAGGATTGCGTGTTCCTGCCGTATTCGGTCAAACATTATCTGTTGTAGGGGGATTAATTATTGGACAAGCTGCTATTAGTGCAGGAATTGTTTCAGCATCTATGGTCATTATAATAGCAATCTCGGTCGTTTCGACATTTGCTTTAACTAATCAGTCAGTAACAGGAATAATAAGTATATTGCGGTATGTAGTATTCTTAGTATCTTCTTTATTAGGCATAGTAGGATTTATCTTTTGTGTCCTTGTGATGGTGATACATGTAGTAAATTTACGCTCTTTTGGAGTTCCATTCTTTACACCATATTCACCCCCTGTGTTTAAAAGTATGCTAGCAGCCACATTTAGACTTCCTTTCACGTATATGAAAAAAAGACCTAAAGAATTGCATACGCAAGATAATACAAGGAAAAGAGAGAGTACCGATGAAGAAAAATAAAAGAATAGTTATATTTCTTTTTATGATGTGTACGTTTCTAACAGGGTGTTGGGATCAAAGAGAGTTGCATCACGTTTTGTATATAAATAGTCTAGGTATCGATTTTAAAGATAATAACTATATCATCCGTCCGCAATTTATTAATTTTTCTAACATAGCTAAACAAGAAGGGAGCACTACCCGTAATTATAGCCAGGCCTATATCGGAAAGGGAAAAGGCCCCATTTTAGATGAGGCAGCATTTGATTTTTATAAGGGTGCTCAACAAGAAATCTCATGGGAGCATCTCAAAACAATTGTTGTAACAGAGAGATTTCTAAAACATGGTGACTTAAATCAATTTAATGATTTTTTTTCTCGGTTTTTTCAATTTCGAGATACTATGTGGATATTTGGAACTAAGGAGCCTTTAGAAAATATATTAGCGAACAATAATATATTAAATATTTCTCAATTATATACAATCATTAATTTACCAAAAGAGATAACCAAGCAATATACAATAATAGATCCTTTACCTTTATATAAATTCCAAAGAAATTATTATGAACCTGGGATGACAACTCGCATTCCATTCTTAGCTACAACTAAAACATATTGGAAAAAAGGACATACATCATTTCCAATGTTAAAATTTAGTGGTTATGGTTTTATAAACGATAAATCCTATATAAATCATTTAAACAGCCATGATATTGCTGGGGTTCGATGGACGGATGAAAATACCAAACGAGCTCCATTACTATTAAAATTTAACAAGAAAATCATTGGACATATAGTATTAAAAAATCCAAAGATAGATACAAAGCATGTTATTAAAAATGGAAAATTACGTATACTTATGAACATCCATTTCGATGCTGATATTTTTCAATTAATAAATTCTATGCCTGTAAATGATATTAAAAAAATTGCAGAGGACCAAGTTGAAAAAGAAATTAAAAAAACGTACCGAAAAGGAATCGAAAGAGGGATTGACACGTATCAGTTATCACATTCCTTATATCGGCAGAATTCTAAATTGTGGAAACAGTATAAAAAAGAGGGGGGGATATCCCTTCAAAATAAAGAATTAGATTTAAATGTCTCGATTAATATAGCTACAAATGGAAAATCTAAAAATATGCGTAATATGATTGAGCATTAGAATGGTTGAAGATGAAAGGAAACGTAAAATATTAACTCTAAATAGGAGATTCGAACTTGAAAGACCACTACGATGTGGCGTCGTCTTCTTTAGGAATGGGAGGAGAGTTCGATTAGGAGAAGAGGGAGGCTTTTGCCTCCTTCTTTGCCTGAAAACACGCTTACATTTCTTAGCGTTTAGATAAGTACAAGTATTTAAAACTATATGTGCCGTAAAGTAGGAGCAGCTTAAATTCATTACTATGATTTATTTGTTACTTTTAAAGCGTCTAACACTATTTTAGTTGCATTTGCAATAAGTTTATCATCGTATTTCGCATCTTCTTTCGCATGATTAGAAAGTATCGCAAGAATAATTGGCTTTTTATTTGGTGGCCAAATGATTGCAATATCATTCCTTGTTCCATAAGACCCAGAGCCGGTCTTATCGGCTACTTCCCATTCTCCTGGAACTCCAGCACGAATTAAGTTGTCCCCCGTAGTATTTCTTTTCATCAAATCTATTAAAAAGTTCCGTTTCTCAATGGAAAGTATATCGCCTAGCGCGTATGCTTGAAGACTAGTAGCTAATGCCTTTGGGGTACTAGTATCACGAGTGTCTCCTGGCTGCACTTCGTTTAATTCTGGTTCAAAACGTTCAGGATTTGTGACAGTATCTCCTATTTCTCTCAGTGATTTTTTGAATTCACTTGGCCCACCTAATTGCTTAAGAATAAGATTTTGTGCAGTATTATCGCTATATCGAATGGAAGCATCCGCAAGCTCTTTCAGAGTCATACCTGTATCTACATATTTTTCAGTAATTGGATTGTAATTCACAAGATCTTTGCTAGTATACTTAATTTTTTGATCTAAATTTTCTATTGATTTCTTTTGTAACAGTGCTCCCACAGCAAGGGCTTTGTGGGTAGATGCGTATGCAAACCGTTCATCTGAACGATAAGTAACGGTTTGATTCGTACCTGTGTCCAATGCATAAATACCAAGCTTAGCATCATATTCTTTTTCCAGCTTTACAAAAGAATGATTACTTGTATTTTCTTGTTTGGTTTGTTTCGGTGGTGCGGATTGAATATTACTATTGGAACAGCCTATAAGCGTTACAAATGAAAGTAATACTACAGGTAACATCTTTTTATAATGCGAAATGTGAAAAAACTTCTTTGAAACTATCATACATTTTCAACCTCTTTCAAGAATTTATGGATTTTGTATAGGTATTTTACATACCGATACAATTAATAAATGTACCAGATAGCACTCATCTTGTGTTTCTTGCATTACAAAATGAGAGAACTACCAAAAGCACCTTTTTTATATGTAATAGACAATCTAAGTAACACATTTGTTCCATTTATGATTAAGGTTTTGAATATATCCATTAATTTTATTTATAAGAATCACAAAATCCACCTTTTTTGCACGCCACTTAATTTAATGTGGATTTAGATTGAGTTTACCTCGTAATGGGAATTTCAATCGGATTGCGCATATATAACAACCTCATTTCGGACAGAATAAGTAATAACAACTACTGATTTCATTTTAAGTGAGGTGTTATACGATACATACGACAAAGCAAAAAAGACTTGTGGTGCAAAGTATAACTACATTTAGTCTACTAATAACGACTATCTTTACACCCATGCTTATTTACATTGTTTATGGATTACAGATTTCGAAAGGCTTTGAGGGATACTGGCCATCAATCTTGTTTTATACAACTTATATGACCGGTGTGTTTATCTGGATACCTATTGTGAATAAGGCTGGGATTCACCGCTCCTTATATTGGACTGTTTCTATTCTGATAGTATCATTACTTAGTGTTACTTTCCTTGGCTGGAGTTTAAGATGGCTAGAAATAAGTGCGTTATTTTCTGGTTTTGCAGTTAGTACAATTTCTACCATGACGAGTACTTTATTGTTTCTACATGTGGAAGGCGGGGGAAAGATTTATACTAAAAATCAACAAGCGATTATTATTTGTATCGTTTTTCTTTTACTAATAATCGTATTGTTAGCGATTAGTTTTTTATCGCCGCCGCTGATAACATGCATATATGGGATTTGTTTAATCAGTATCCTTTTTGCTATAAAAAAAATGCCGAGAACAGAGTTAGCCAAAGGGCTTTTACCTATCTCCATCGTATCGGTTGTAGGAAAGTTTCTTTTTGTCTCAATGCTTATTCTTTTGATTCGAACAAGTCGTAACATAAATAATGAACAATATATTTTTTATTTTTTTCTACTTTCTATAGCGCTTATTTGTTTCATGTTTTTGAGTTTGTTGAAAGGAAAGTTCTTTCATAAACTTTCATCTTCTTTACCAATCCGCTTAAAGGCAGAATCATTTTTACTTGGATTAGGAAATGGATATTTATTTTTGATGGGTATTTTTTATAGTTTTACTTTCTATAACATGTTAACCTGTATTTTCATTGTAGTTGGACCATACCTATTAGGGATTTTGATGTCCATATTTTTAGATATCAAAGCTGCTAAGAAAGTTAATCCAATCCATTTGTTTTTAGTAAGTACTTTAATCATGATATTCGGGTTTTATTCTCCAATATTTATAGTCCTTAGCGTTACATTTGGGAGCTATGCCATTAATAGTATTTCTTCTCAAAATAATATGAAAGTATATATGGTGAATGCTACACATAGAGAGCTTTCTTTACTCATTTACACAACATGGAGAAATATGGGGAATATATTTTTACAATTTTTTATATTGATTGTGATTGTGGGAGTAGGAGTGTTTTACGATGTCGAATGGTCGCAACTTTTCCAAACAATTGTTGGGAAGGGTCAAATGCAGATTGAAGGGTTATCCGTACAACGATTGATGTTTATGTTAGCAATTTGCTGTTGGCTTGGCATGGTGGGCTTAGGTATGTGGATTGGTAAAAAAGCTAATCCCAATATTGCTTAAAAAGTAACTCGAAAAATATCAATACTAAAACTACAAAAAACAAACAAACTCGTCCTACTAAGAGGGGAGTTTGTTTGTTTTTTGTTTAGATAATGGAATGTTCATGCAAAATTGTACACTATGTTCCATATTTTTTATAGAATATTTTATATCTAGCGTTTCGAAAATTTGTTTAACAATATATAGCCCTAAACCACTTCCTCCAGTATTTCGATTCCTTGATTTTTCAATTCGATAAAATGGTTTGAAAATTTGTTGTATATCCTCTTCTTTAATATTGACACCTGTATTCATAATTTGCATTTTGATTTGACCTTGTTTAGAATCCTCACTTAACTTTATATAGACTTTTTCATTATGTGGTGAATACATAACTGCATTATGGATAATATTTTTACATGCTTTTTCAAAAAGAACACGATCTGTATAAACAGAAAGATCAGAATCAATTTCTTTTATTATTTGGATGCTTTTTTGAGAAGCGAAAAATTCGAGATCTTTTGTGATTGTATCTATTAACTTCGAAAGATTAACTTCTTCTACTTTTAGTTTAAAGGTGTGTTGTTCTAATTTCGACATGCTTAAAATTTCACGAACTAATTGTTCCATACTTTCAATAATTTGATGATTTTTCTTTAAATATTGATCACGATTTTGATAAGGGCCAATATTGTATATCATCCCTTCTAAGTATCCTTTCATTACAGTAAGAGGGGTCTTTAATTCATGTGCTACAATCGCAAAAAACTCTCTGCGTTTTGTTTCTATTTCTCGTTCTTTTTCAATATCATTTTTTAATTGTTGATTTGCTTTTTTTAAATCAAACATAGCTTGTTGTAAGTTAATAGACATGTCATTCAAACTATTAGATAATTCTCCTAACTCATCTGTAGAGCGAACCTCAATTTTTTCGGAGAAATCTAAATTTGCCATCTTTTGTGCACCCTCATTAATATAAATAAGTGGTTTTGTAATAAACCTGGAATAGAAATAAGCACTCCCTACACCAATTATGAGTACAATGATACTAATATAGGGGAGAAAGCGTACTAAAACCTGTGAAGCTTCATCAATGGGTTGAAATGTAGCAAAGACTATAAGCGTTAAACTACCATCTTGGAATTGAATTGGTTGCGTAACGTTATATGAATTGCTAAGGGTACCTGCATTCTCGAACCGTGTGGCTCTAGTAACTACTGTTGTTTGCGAACCATTTTGAGTAAAAGAAAATGAAGGAGAGTATTTAATTATTCCCTCATTATTTTGAAGATAAAGCATCGCATTATTTTTTTTTGCATATTCATCAAAAAGTGGTATCGCATCTTGAAACGTAAGATCTTTAGATTTATCAATGATTTCTTTTATCCCTGTTTGAAGTTGATCTGTTTTGTATTGCTCATAAAACGTAGGGAGAAAGAAGTATAAAGTTAAATAAATCAATACTGCAAAGGATAACAAAATGAGAGAGGTAGTCATAAAGAGTTTATAAGTAATTTGCTTCATCTTCATGATTTTCACAATACTATTCATCAATTTTATAACCAATACCCTTTATTGTTTTAATGTAAGGGATAGCTAACTTTTTACGTAGGTTTTTAATGTGTGTATCAATTATTCGTGTTTCTCCAAAATAATCGTACCCCCAAACTTTTTCTACGATATTTTCTCTTGTGAGTACTTTTCTCTCATTTTGAAATAGTAGTTGTAGAATTTCAAACTCTTTTGTCGTTAATAAAATTTCAACGTCATTTACATATACTCTATATGCATCAACATCGATACGCACTTCTTTAAATACCAAATGATTATTTACATTTTTATCATAACTTCTTCTAAGTACAGCTTCGACTCGTCTAATCAAAACATGAAACGAAAAGGGTTTTGTTATATAATCATCGATTCCAAGATCGAACCCTTTCATTTGATCTTCCTCTTCTTCCAATGCAGTTAGCATAATAATTGGTACGTTTGACTGACTTCGAATCATCTTGGATACTTCAAATCCATTAAGATTGGGCATCATTACATCTAGAAGAATTAAATCAAAGGATTGCTTATTAAATTGTGTCATACCCTCTAATCCATCTGATGCGACTACCACTGTATACTGTTGTGTCATTAAAAATTGTTTAATTAATTCCTGAATTTCTTGATCGTCTTCTACCACGAGAATATGATAGTTTTTCATAATATCACCTCTGGTAGTCATTATAGCCTTACTATCTGGAGTTTATGTGGAGATACAGTAGGAAACTTAATAGGACGTTTAACGTATTAACTCCATTTTCAAGATTGTGTATTCTCCGTAAAAAAGGATTATTACCCATATTCCTTTTTTATGGAGAAATATTTGTGTGCTTGAAAAAACTTATCATATAAAAAGATGAACGATTAATATTTACAAAAAAACAATGTATAATAATGTAAAATGCATGTGGCTTTTTTAACTGTTTGAAAATATACTTTCGATACTTTACTAGAAGGGGAAAGGGAGATAAATTTAAATATAAAAGAAGCCAGCGAAATTCTAGAGCGTACGCCACAAACTTTGTAGTTTTTTTGCTAATTTAGTAAAGGCCTAAGGTGCGAACAAGGGATTATTTAAATCATGTGAGAAAGGTTGTGAAATTATTTGAGGAGTTATAAATCTATGCTATTTGATTTAGATGATACGTTACTTGATAGGGATAAGGCAGTAGATAACTTGTTTTTATTAGTTTTAGAGAAGTGTTATGAGGATGTTAGTGATACAGTCAAAAACAATATGTTACAGAAATTCAAAGAATATGATAAAAGAGAATATGGCATTAGTGATAAAACAATAGTTTTAGAATCATTATTTGATGAATTCGCGCCGAAATATAGATTGCCACGCAATTATATCCAAGATTTTTGGAATGAAAACTTGCCTAAATGTTTTTCAATTGACCAAAATACTATTCTTTTCTTAAATCATATAAAGAGGCACTTTAAAGTTGGAATTATTACAAATGGCTCAACTCAGAGGCAAAAAGCTAAAATAATGAATACGGGTTTAAATGAGTATTTTGATACGATTATTATTTCTGAAGAAGTGGGATTTAGTAAACCTGATAAACGTATATTCGAACTAGCATTAAATAAGCTAAATGTACAATCAGAAGATGTATTATTTGTTGGAGATGACTTAGAAAAGGATATTGCTGGTTGTCAAAATGCAAATATAAAGGGCATATGGTTCAATCCTAATATGATTAAGAATAATACCGACACTAAACCATATGCCGAGATTACTTCTTTTGATAATTTATTAAGTTATTGTGGAGAGATAAATTTTCAAAAATAGTAAAAAGATAGATTACCTTTAATTTCATTGACCGTATGAGAAGTTTTAAAACAATATTTATTTACGAGGATATAAAGGATATTGAGCCAGGGGCAAATCATTTATGTGTGTTAATGAAGATCTACACAGCGTGTTTAATATATACTTTATAAATTATAGAGGGGTGAGACTATGGAAATAAAGAAAGTAGTAATTGGCGGAATAAATATTGCCGTCGTCAGAAACGATACAGTATTAATATCCGACGTTCAATCTGCATTAGATCTCATGGCAACAGTTCAATATGAAGCGGATTCAAAGCGGCTTGTTATCAAAAAATCATTAATAAGTGAAAGTTTCTTTGACTTAAAAACACGTCTTGCGGGTGATATTCTTCAAAAGTTTATTAATTACAGCGTGAAAATTGCTATCGTTGGGGATTTTTCTATGTACGCTAGTGAAAGCTTAAAAGACTTCATTTATGAGTGTAATAAAGGAAATGATATTTTTTACTTAGCAACTGAACAACAAGCAATTGAAAAGTTAAGCTCATTGAAGTAAATGATATAAAGTGTATTTCGAAAGAGGCATCCGTTATGGTGCCTCTTATTTGTATTCTGATACAAATGTGTTTTTGAAATTTGTACCGGTACAGTAATTGTAAATGTGCATGGATACAGTACCTCATAAAATTTACAATCAGCATATATTAGTTTAACTTATAATTTTTAAGGGGTGCTGAATATGACAAGTTTACAAGATCAACTTTTTACAAGATTGAACCTTGAAAACCGTACTGAAGTAAAATTTGAAGAATTAAGTACAATACTCTTTGCATTTGCCAACACAATCCCGTTTGAGAATTTAGTTGTAATAGCAGGGAATGCAAAAGAAATTTCAAAAGAGAACTTACAGAAGAAAATATTAACAAGTTCGCGCGGTGGGCTTTGTTATGAATTAAATACTCTTTTTTACTATTTTTTAAAAGATAGTGGTTATGATGTACAACTCGCACTAGGTACCGTATATAAAAATGATATAAACGCTTGGGCACTTGAAGATGGGCATATAACAATTATTTTAAATTACGAAAACGTAAGGTACTTAATTGATGTAGGTATTGCTTCATTAGTACCTCTCGTTCCTGTACCTTTTACTGGTGAATCTGTTTCTTCTAAAAATGGTTCGTATCGAGTGAGACGAAAAGATACGAGTAAAGGAAATTATGTTCTAGAAAGAATAGATGCTAACGGAGAGTGGAAAGTTTGTCATGCTTTTTATAATCGTATGATTGATGAGGCAGTAGTAAATGATGTTCAAAAAAGAGTGATAGAAGATGAGAAATCTATTTTCAATAAAGGACCCATTGCAGCAAAGTTGACGAACTCTGGTCATGTCTCTTTAACGGATACTAGTTTAACTGAAATCATTTATGGAGAAAAAACGAAGCGTGAAATTACAGAAAATCAATATAAAGAGCTTTTATATACTTTATTTGCTATTAAGTTATGACTAAACAAATAGCCGGTTCTTATTCAGAATCGGCTATTTTTATGATTTTTGGTTTAAAAGGTTTTCTTCTAATATGTTTTGGAAACTGCGGTATAGTTAGTGTTTTTAAAGTTTCCTCAGCTTCTTCATATGTATGAATGACTGGCTCTTTTCCATTATCTCCTTGCAAAACTAGCCCTTCATCTCGGATTACATACGGCATAAAACCACTCCTTATAGTAAAAAATTATGGTCTATTGAAACAGAATGATACGATTTCAAGTTTAATTTTCTTAATAGATATAATACACTAGAACAGTATAAAGAAGTATATAAAATGAATATTGGATGCAAAGGAAGATTATAATGTCAGTTATTGATAAATTGAAACTAAATAAGTATACAAATATGGTCGTTATTAACGAACCAAGTGATTATGACATTTTTACGGGTAAAGAAACTGCATTTTCAAAAGAACACGATGCCATTTTTATTTTTGTTGAAACACTTGATGAAATGGTGAAACAAACGAATTATATTATTAGTAATGAAGAATTACTAATTGAAAAAGGCTATATATTCTTCGCATATCCGAAAAAAGGTAATTCTCGTTACAGTACGTTTATTCACCGTGATGAGATGTTTCCGGCATTAAACGTCGGAGAGGATGGATATGTGGGGGAAAGCGAAATTAAATTTGCGCGAATGGTAAGTATGGATGATGTCTTTACAGTTGTAGGTTTAAAACGTGAAAAGAAAAAAGCGAAGAAAACACCTGCAGCGAGTCAATGTGTTGCTGATTATGCAGATCGTATTCAAGATGTCGAAGCATTATTGGCTAATCATCCAGCTGAACTTAAGTTTTATCAAAGTTTAACTCCTGGTTATCAAAAAGATTGGGCACGTAATTTATTTTCAGTGAAACAAGAAAAAACACGCGATAAACGTCTTGAGAAAATGATTGAAATACTTTCACAAGGCTATAAAACAATTGAATTATTCCGTAAGAAGAAAAAATAATAATTAGGAACGTCACAATGATGCAACAATTAATTGCAAAGAGTACATTGAAAAGAGGATTCCTTTCAGTATACTAAAATATGTTCTTATATTTAAATAATTAGTAAAAGAGAAAAGGTGTTTGAAATGAAATCGTATATTGTAGTTGGATCTGGAATTTTAGGGGCATCTACTGCCTATCATCTTGCTAAGGCTGGTGCGAAGGTTACTATTGTAGATCGTCAAGATTTAGGTCAAGCAACTGATGCAGCAGCAGGTATTGTCTGTCCGTGGCTGTCGCAACGTCGTAATAAAGCATGGTATAAAATCGTTAAAGGCGGTGCACGTTACTATTCTTCGTTAATTCAGCAATTAGAAGAAGACGGTGAAACGGATACAGGTTACAACCGTGTAGGCGCAATTAGTTTACATACTGATGAGAAAAAACTAGATCAAATGGAAGAGCGAGCGTATAAACGCCGTGAAGATGCACCGGAGATTGGTGAAATCACTCGTTTATCAGCTGAAGAAACGAAAAAATTATTCCCAGCATTATCGGAAGAATATAGTTCTGTTCATATTAGTGGCGCTGCACGAGTAAATGGAAGATTATTACGCAACGCATTAATAAGCGCTGCGAAAAAACATGGTGCAACTTTCATAAAAGGTGATGCAGTATTAGTCCGTGAAGGGAATCATATCACGGGAGTTAAAGTAAATGACGAAACAATTGTAGCGGAAAAGGTAATGGTAACTGCAGGCGCATGGGCGAACGAAATCTTGAACCCATTAGGAATTAATTTCTTAGTTACGTTCCAAAAAGGACAAATTGTTCATTTGCAAATGGAAAATACAGCAACAGAAAATATGCCAGTTGTTATGCCACCGAACGATCAATATATTTTAACATTTGACAATGGCCATGTCGTAATTGGTGCAACGCATGAGAATGATACTGGTTTCGATCACCGTGTAACTGCAGGTGGTTTACATGAAGTATTCCATAAAGCGTTAACAGTAGCGCCCGGTTTAGAAGATGGTACAATGATTGAAACTAGAGTTGGCTTTAGACCGTTTACACCAGGGTTCTTACCTGTTATTGGCCCACTCCCTAAATTTGAAGGCATACTCATTGCGAACGGATTAGGTGCTTCAGGTTTAACTGCGGGACCATACTTAGGATCTCAACTTGCTAAACTGGCATTAGGACAACCAATTGAATTAGATTTAAATGATTATGACGTTGCTGGGGCAATGGAATAGTAATAAACAAAAAAGATTAGGAGTGATTTCCTAATCTTTTTATTATGTTATTTAGGCGGTAGGAGTTCTTTTAAACAAGGGGTACCACCACACCGCTATCAAGCTAAGAAAATAAATAATCCACAAAACGAAAATTTTTTGCCCTTTATAGCAACGAAGTGCATTTTTATCGTTTGAGGTACTAGAGAAGAAAGATTGATTGATTCGTTCGTTCGTTCATTCATTCAATATAGAGGCGAAAATACATATCAGAAATATAAACAATAGCCCCAAAAACTGGAGGCTATTCAATTTCACAATCTATTATGAGCAATTACAATAGGTAAGTTCTTTAAAGCCTGTCCCATCGCTGCATTCGTAAAATGATGAATAACATCAAAACCCTCAACTTGATGGATATTAGCGAACCGTTCCACAAATGAAATTAAAGCGATAGACGGGATCCCAATTAAAGTTTTTTAAACCTAATTGGACTTACCATTAAGAGAGCGAGGATTAATGTAATCCATGCATTGCTATATGAAAACAATCCCATACCGGCCAATGGTAATCCAGCAGCTGGAATAGGTAATCCCTTAAAATATCCAATGGTTGGTTTTACACTAAATTTAGCTAATCTTAAAGCACCCATCGTTGGGAAAAGGATAAATGCCAAAGAAGTTAAAATAGATGGTGTTGCTATCGAATGAAATAAAAGTGCAGGAGCAACTCCGAAACTAACAATATCAGCTAAGGAATCCAATTGTACACCAAACTCACTGTTCACTTTTAATTTTCTCGCAATTCTTCCATCAAGGAGATCTAAAACAGCTGAAAAGAAAATAAAAATGGAGGCTACTTCCAAATAGTCACTCATATTCATGGTAATTGAAAAAACACCGCACAATAAATTTCCAATCGTAAATAAATTGGGTACAGCTTTTACTATTTGATTGAACAAGGTTGTCCCCCCTAAGTTGATCAAACTTCACGTTTATGTAGCATTTTCTGTATATTCTTCCGTTATTCTTGAAGATATATGACCATTGTATGCTAAGTAAATTTCGGTAAGAGAAAAGTCAATTTCCTGTACGTTATGTTGGTTTATAAACATGTTTGATCAAAGGTAAGTCTATTACTGCTGATTTATCTAATATAAAAAAACTGTTTTTGAAAAAAAGAGTTATCAAAATAGGCTCTAAACATATTTTATAGAATCACTTTTTATAAAATATGTTTGATTATTTTCGGTACACGTTGTTGAATATTAGCACTCGATAGTTGAAGTGCCGAGTAGTCAAGCATTTTCCTCCGGTTGGTGAATAAGACCAATCGCTCCAGTTTTAAATGTATTGTTTTTTATAAGTTTAAGATTGATTTTGTCCGTAATTTCTTTAATAAAGGTAGTCCACTGCCTAAGACTACAGGAAACATATTAATCCGATATTCATCAATCAATTCAGGTAGTTTACGAAATTCTGGTTTTCCGCCAGAAAAGATTAGTTAGATATATTAATTATATAGTGGAACAAGGTCATCGTTTTATTAAGAAACATGTGCGTTCTATTTTTGGATTTAAGTCCTATAAAACAACATCTACACACTAAAAGATGCATCATATCTTCATATAGTCATAAAATTAATCTGTAGTCGAAAATACGTAAAGAGCTGCTAGAATGAATTACTGAGAATACGAAGAATAAAGGAGAGAAGCGGAGTAAAAACTAAAAAAATTAGACAAAGAAAATGGAGAGATGAACTAAATGTTAAAGATCATCAAACATTTAAAACCATTTATTGCTTCCATCATTGCGGTTGTATGTCTTTTAACTGTACAGGCAGTATGCGATCTATCACTGCCAGACTACATGTCTAACATTGTCAATGTAGGGATTCAACAAAAAGGTGTAGAAAATGCAGTACCTGAGGTTATTCGTAAAAGTGAAATGGATAAACTTACGCTCTTTATGAATGAAAACGAGAAGAAAAAAGTTACTGACAACTATGTGCTTTTAGATAAGAACGACTTCTCTCAAAGTGAACTGAAAAATGACTTAAAAGATTATCCGCAGCTTGATAAAGAGCCACTTTATAAGTTACATACAGAAGATAAAAAAATAATTAACGAACTTAACGATATCTTTGGGAAACCAATGTTAATTACACAAGGAATTGAAAAAGGTGGCTCATCTGCTTTCTCTCCTGCTGCGACAGGTAACAACAACACACCAGCGAAACTTCCGCCAAATACAGATCCTTTTGCAGTCATTGCGAAACTTCCTCAAGATCAAATCAATGCAATGAAAGAAAAGGCAGATGAAAAGTTTAAGAATATGCCAGGCAGCATGGTAACACAATCAGCTGTTTCATACATTGAGAATGAGTATAAGAAAATCGGTATCAATACTGATAAACTTCAATCTAATTTTATCCTTACTTCCGGCGGGAAAATGCTGCTTTTATCCTTAGTAAGTATGGCAGCTACCGTTATCGTGAGTTTACTTGCTGCAAAAGTAGCTGCAGGACTCGGCAGAGACCTTAGAAAGAAAGTATTCCGGAAAGTTACAAACTTCTCGAATGCGGAGTTTGATAAGTTTTCCACTGCATCTCTAATCACAAGAAGTACAAATGATATCCAACAAGTTCAAACACTTATGGTTATGATGCTTCGCATTGTATTCTATGCACCAATTTTAGGTATCGGCGGCATTATTAAAGTACTTACTACAGACCTTTCAATGGGATGGATTATCGCAGTTGCGGTAATTGCGATTTTAAGCCTAGTCATTGGTTTATTTAGCATCGCGATTCCTAAGTTTAAGCGTATCCAAAAGTTAGTAGATAAAATTAACTTAATCACTCGTGAATCTTTAACCGGTATGCTCGTTATTCGTGCTTTTAATACTCAAAAACATGAAGAAAAGAAATTTGAAAAAGGAAATCAAGATTTAACAAAAACAAATTTATTTGTAAGCCGTTTAATGTCATTTATGATGCCAATGATGATGTTTATCATGAATGCGGTTACTGTACTTATTATTTGGGTTGGATCACACCAAGTGGATATGGGACATATGCAAGTTGGTGATTTGATGGCATTTATGCAATATACAATGCAAATCATCATGGCCTTCTTAATGATTTCAATGGTATCTATTATGGTTCCACGTGCTTCAGTTTCCGCACAACGTATCGCAGAAGTTTTAGATACTGACATTACCATTAGTGATGTAAAAGAGCCGAAAACATTTGCTTCAGACAAGAAAGGTTACGTTGAATTTAAAAATGTTGGCTTTAGATACCCAGGTGCAGAAGAAGATGTGCTTTCCAATATCACCTTTACTGCAAAACCTGGTGAAACGACAGCTTTCATCGGAAGTACAGGTAGTGGTAAATCAACATTAATCAACTTAATTCCACGCTTTTACGATGTCACAAGCGGCCAAATATTAATAGATGGCACGGATATTAGAGAAGTATCTCAGAAGGAATTAAGAGAGAAAATTGGTTATGTACCGCAAAAAGGAGTTCTCTTCTCAGGTACAATCGAGAGTAATTTGAAATACGGTAAAAAAGAAGCAACTGAAGAAGAACTCGAAAAAGCGGCGGAAATCGCGCAAGCTATGGAGTTTATTAACGCGAAGCCTGAAAGCTTCCGCACAGAAATATCACAAGGTGGTACGAACGTTTCCGGTGGTCAAAAACAAAGACTTTCTATTGCGCGTGCTCTTACGAAAAAATCGGAAATCTTCATATTCGATGATAGTTTCTCAGCTCTTGACTTTAAGACAGACGCAGCATTGCGCAGAGCTTTAAACAATGAGATTACAGGAAGTACTATTTTACTTATTGCCCAAAGAATCAGTACAATCATGAATGCCGATAAGATTATTGTACTTGACGAAGGAAAAATAATTGGAACTGGTACTCATGAAGAGCTTATGGGAAACTGTGAAGTTTATAAGCAAATTGCTTTATCACAACTTTCAAGAGAGGAGTTGTCATCATGAGTGATAGAAAAATAGAAAATAGAAAACAAAGCGGCCCTGGTCCTGGCGGTGGCGGTCCTATGGGCGGCGGCATGAGAAAGATTGAGAAAGCAAAAAACTTCAAAGGAACGATGAATAAACTCCTTCAATACTTGAAGCCCTATAAATTATCAATCTTAGTCGTTATCCTTTTCGCAATCGGTAGTGCGGCCTTTACAATCGTTGGTCCAAAAATTTTAGGAAACGCGACAACAAAACTTTTCGAAGGACTCGTAAGCAAAGTATCAGGAGCACCCGGTGCGGCCATTGACTTTACCTATATCGGAAACATTGTCATTTTACTCCTTGGATTATATATACTGAGCACTGTGTTTGGTATTATCCAGGGGTACATTATTTCTGGAGTAGCTCAAAAAGTATCTTATAACTTCAGAAAAGAAATCGCTGAAAAAATTAACCGTATGCCGCTGAAATACTTTGATAAAACAACGCACGGCGAAGTATTATCGAGAATTACAAATGACGTAGATACGGTGAGCCAAACTTTAAACCAAAGTATGTCGCAAATCATCACATCCGTTATTACAATCATAGGTGTACTTATCATGATGTTATCAATCAGCTGGCAAATGACATTAGTGGCGCTTTTAATATTGCCAGTATCGATGATTCTCATCATGGCAGTCGTAAAACGATCACAAAAATACTTCAAATCCCAGCAAGAATATTTAGGGCACGTAAACGGTCAGGTCGAAGAAATTTATAGTGGTCACAATATCGTAAAAGCCTTCAACAAAGAAGAAGAAGAAGTAAAAAAATTCGAAAAGGTAAATGATACTCTTTACCATTCCGCATGGAAATCTCAATTTTTATCTGGAATGATGATGCCGATTATGACATTTATCGGTAATATTGGTTACGTCGCTGTATCTATTTTAGGTGGATGGCTTGCGGTAAAGAGAACCATCGCAGTTGGAGACATTTTAGCCTTTGTGCAATATGTTAGAAGCTTTACGCAACCCATAGCTCAAGTAGCGCAAATCGCGAACGTACTTCAATCCACTGCAGCTGCTGCAGAAAGAGTCTTCGAGTTTTTAGAAGAAGAAGAGGAAGTGCCAGAAGCAGAAAATCCAGTGAAGCTGCAAAAAGTTCAAGGAGAAGTTACCTTCCAAGATGTTCAATTTGGATACAATCCAGATAAGATCATCATCAATAATTTCTCATCTAACATTAAACCTGGACAAAAGGTAGCAATCGTCGGACCAACCGGAGCTGGTAAAACAACGATTGTAAAACTGTTAATGCGTTTCTATGACATAAACAGCGGTGCAATATGTATCGACGGTCACGATATAAAAGACTTCACGCGAGAAGACCTGCGCAACATGTTTGGTATGGTACTTCAAGACACTTGGCTATTTAACGGCTCCATCATGGAAAATATACGTTACGGTAGACTCGATGCTACAGACGAAGAAGTAATTGAAGCAGCGAAAGCAGCTCACGTTCACAACTTCGTAAAAACATTACCAAATAAATATCAAATGGAACTAAACGAGGAAGCAAGCAACGTATCCCAAGGACAAAAGCAACTACTAACAATTGCACGTGCCCTTATAGCGGATCCGAAAATATTAATACTCGATGAAGCAACAAGCTCCATTGACACTCGTACAGAAGTACTGATTCAAAAAGCGATGGAAAACCTTATGGAAGGTAGAACAAGCTTCATTATCGCTCATAGATTATCAACAATACGTGATGCAGATTTAATCCTTGTCATGAAAGACGGAGATATTGTAGAACAAGGTAATCATGAAGAGTTATTGAAAGCTGATGGTTTCTATGCTTCGCTTTATAATAGTCAGTTTGAAGGTGCGGATGCTTCTTGAGTTAGTAGGTGAAAGTCCATTTAAATAACTAAACCCACGAAGAAAATGCATTTTCTTCGTGGGTTTTTATTATTTTTAAGGTTCTGTTACAAAATTTTAAAAAGTAAGCTAGACTTTTGCAAAACAGAGTGAGGAGCATGATAAATGGGATGTTTTAAAGGGAAACAATTTAAAAAGAACATTAGAAGATTAATTAATACATTCTTGTAATGTTTTAGTGTTTCTCCTCCTTCTCTTGTTTTATGACTTTCTCCATAGATAAGGAGCATTTCGTCCCCATTAATTGTTGCACAACGGATAACCGGTTTAATTAAAGGGAATTATCAAAAAGGGTACTATAAAATAGAACAAGCCAAAGAAATAGATAAGGAGTGAGCAAGCGATGGACAACATTATTAATTCGGCCAACTTTGGTTTACAAAGGGGACCTGCTCAAAAAACGGTTGGCCAGTATTTGTTCGATTGCCTGAAACTCGAGGGCATTACCGAAATTTTTGGTGTCGCAGGGGACTATAATTTTACACTTCTTGATACTTTGGAGTGTTATAACGGCATCCGTTTTATAGAAGGACGAAATGAACTAAACTCAGGCTACGCTGCAGATGGCTATGCAAGAATCAAAGGAATATCGGCTCTTATTACGACATTTGGGGTCGGGGAGCTCAGCGCATGCAATGCGATAGCGGGAGCCAACAGCGAGCATGTGCCAATTATACACATTGTGGGTGCGCCTCCTGAGAAGGATCAAAAAGAGCATAAGCTTATGCATCACACCTTAATGGATGGGAATTTTGACGTTTTTCGCAAGGTGTATGAGCAGATTACGGCATATACCGCGGTGCTTACGCCGGAAAATGCCAAGATTGAAATTCAGACTGCGATTCGCATTGCTAAGGAAAAGAAAAAGCCGGTATACCTGGTTGTGGCTAATGATTTAGTGACCAAGCCGATTAAAGTCTGGGCAGAACCGGTAACACCACGTCCAACATCCAATCCGAATACCCTTCAGGCTGCAGTGAATCATGTCCGTCCGCTTTTGGAACGTGCCCACCGACCGGTTATCTTGGTGGATGTGAAAACGATGCGATTCGGCCTTCAGACAGCGACTCAGCAGCTAGCCGATGCAATGAATGTGCCTGTTGTAACGATGATGTACGGGAAGGGAGGATTCGACGAGACCCATCCAAATTATATCGGAATGTATCAAGGCTCTTTCGGGAGGACTGAAGTCCAAAGTACGGTAGAGAATGCAGATTGTATCATTGCGATTGGCATGGTATGGGCGGACACAAACACCGCAAGTTTTACCGCAAAGCTGAATCCGCTGATAACTGTCAATATTCAACCGGATATAGTTAAAATCGCTGAGGCGGAATATCCGAATGTTCTTGCAGCCGACATGCTACTTGCCGTTCAGAAATTGAGTTATACGGGCAAAGGTTTGACAGAAAAAAATTCATTTCCTTACGATCAATTAACAACTAATGTCGACGGACCTCTATTGGCGGACGGCTATTATCCGCGTTTTCAGCGCATGCTGAAAGATGGGGATATTGTAATCGCCGAGACCGGAACGTTTTATTATGGAATGGGAGAGGTCAGACTGCCGGGCAATGTAACATATATTGGACAAGGTGGATGGCAGTCCATCGGTTACGCAATCCCTTCGGCGTTTGGTGCTATTATGGCCGCGCCGGAACGCCGAGTATTGGTGTTTACAGGTGACGGTGCCCTGCAGCTAACGGCACAGGAAATCAGTTCTATGCTCTATTACGGCTGCAAGCCCATAATCTTTGTTTTGAACAACGATGGTTATACAATCGAGAAATATTTAAATGTCAAAACAGAGGATCAAAAGTACAACCAAATCCCTCGATGGTCTTACACCAAGCTGGCCGAAGCTTTTGGAGGTAACGCGTTTACCGTTACGGTCCGGACCTATGGAGAGCTTGATCAGGCTATAATCCATGCTGAAAAGGAAAGTACCAAAAGACTCTGTATAATTGAAATGATCGCAGGGAATCCAATGGACGCACCTGAATATATGCGACGGATGCGTAGTTATATGGAGAAGCAGGAAAAGCAGCGCAGTCAGAAATAGTATCCAAGTCCCTAGTCCCTAGTCCCTAGTCCCTAATTAGATACTAATTGAACCGTTCTAATCATATTCTTTTAATAAAAGGCAATTAAAGGGGTGTAAAGTCATGCCCATCAACTTAAGAGTGTAACCAGACTGAACTTTTGTTCAGCCGGGTTAAAACATTCTTAAAATAGCAGTATATTCTTAAAAATGCGCATACCAAATAAACCCTAACGGGTTTCACTTTTTTAATTATGCAATTTTCTTTTGTTTTCTCAATTCATTATATTCATAGACAACACCCATAATATCAAAGACAGTCTTCTTCTCATATCTGTGAGATTTTCGTCCATTCTTCTGTAGAAGATGGAACAGGCGGATTAAAATCTTTGTTATTTCTCGGGTGTTTTGCTGTATAGCTTGATAAAGAATGTATAGATGGTCTTGAATCATTCCAATGGCTTTATATTCGCTTAATTCTCTTTTCTTCTTTTGTAAAATCAATTGTCGCATCTTAAACATAGTAGAAGAACATAGAAAAATAGCGATGAGTTTTCCATAAATGTGGCATTCTAATCGCTCTCGTTTGACATTGTGCAAATCATGAATTTGAAATAAGGATTTCCAAGTTTTAAAGATAATTTCAATCTGCCAGCGGAGGGAATAAAAATCATGTATTTGTTCCATCGGAACCCATT
>NZ_JAKUGJ010000011.1:0-139846 GCF_022663915.1 Bacillus cereus group sp. BfR-BA-01331 | reverse complement strand
AGAGGTCACACCCGTTCCCATACCGAACACGGAAGTTAAGCTCTCTAGCGCCGATGGTAGTTGGGACCTTGTCCCTGTGAGAGTAGGACGTCGCCAAGCAAAAACCTAAGTCGTTTCGACTTAGGTTTTTTTGTGTTTATTTTTATTTACCGAAGGTTAAAATTCATAAATTTAATAATCCTAAAGACGAAAAAAGGATGAAATAGAGACTATTTAAAATAATGGCAATGATTTTTCGTGCTCCTAATTTTCCAAATTCCCCTAAAATAATCCCTAAGATAGGAAACATTATTTCTATCATAAGTGTACATTTTAAAAATGGGATGATATCAATAAGTATTCAATAATTACAGAAATTGCTGCGACAGAGAAAAACAAATATGATAGTAGCATAGTTATTTTTTCACGGTTATCCTCCTTATAAATTATATTGATTTGTAGACACAACAGTATATATGAACAGTTATGTATAAAATAGATCTCTAGAAATATATATTCTAATTCCCTTTTCTTCTTGTATATAGTTGCAATTCTTCTTTTGAATATAACTAAAACACGAACGTTATCGATGACTAATAAAAAAACATTCGATTATTTATTGACATTGTTTATGAAATATTGTTAATATAGCCATAGAAACAATAATATATAAGACCTCATATAATCGCGGGGATATGGCCTGCAAGTCTCTACCTAACGACCGTTATTCGTTAGACTATGAGGGAAAGTCACTCGGTATTTTTCTATTCACAAGGGATACGTATGCCTGAGTAGAGCGCTTTCTCTCATAGTAAAAGAGAAACTGTTCTATTTCAGGCTTTTTTTATTTGAATCGGGGGGATTCTAATATGAAATCACTAGTTGGAGTCATAATGGGAAGCACGTCAGACTGGGAAACAATGAAATATGCTTGTGACATTTTAGATGAATTAAATATACCGTATGAGAAAAAAGTTGTATCCGCTCATCGGACTCCGGATTATATGTTTGAATATGCAGAAACAGCTCGTGAACGTGGATTAAAAGTTATTATTGCTGGAGCCGGTGGAGCAGCGCATTTACCAGGAATGGTTGCAGCGAAGACAAATCTTCCTGTAATCGGTGTCCCAGTTCAATCAAAAGCGTTAAACGGTCTAGATTCATTATTATCCATTGTCCAAATGCCAGGAGGGGTTCCAGTTGCAACTGTTGCAATTGGTAAGGCTGGTTCAACGAATGCTGGATTACTTGCTGCACAAATACTTGGATTATTTCATGATGATATACATGATGCATTAGAGTTGAGACGAGAAGCTATTGAGAAAACTGTGCGTGAAGGTAGTGAGCTAGTATGACGAGAATCATTTTACCTGGAAAAACAATCGGCATTATTGGAGGCGGCCAGCTTGGAAGAATGATGGCGTTGGCAGCTAAGGAAATGGGTTATAAAATTGCTGTTTTAGATCCTACAAAGCATTCACCATGTGCACAAGTTGCTGATGTTGAAGTCGTTGCACCATATGACGATCTAAAAGCAATTCAGCATTTAGCAGAGATAAGCGACGTTGTCACATATGAATTTGAGAATATTGATTATAGATGTTTACAATGGCTTGAAAAACATGCTTACTTACCACAAGGTAGTCAATTGTTAAATAAAACGCAAAATCGTTTTACAGAAAAGAATGCAATTGAGAAAGCTGGGTTACCAGTAGCAATGTATAGATTAGTTCAAAATCAAAATCAGCTTACTGAAGCGATTGCTGAATTATCATTTCCTTCCGTCTTAAAAACGACGACAGGTGGATATGATGGGAAAGGGCAAGTTGTTTTAAGAAGTGAAACTGATGTTGAGAAGGCACGAGAGCTTGCGGATGAAGCAGAGTGCATTCTAGAAAAATGGGTGCCTTTTGAAAAAGAAGTATCAGTTATTGTAATTCGTAGTGTAAGTGGTGAAACGAAAGTATTTCCGGTAGCGGAAAATATTCATGTAAATAACATTTTACATGAATCTATCGTTCCAGCTCGCATTACAGAAGAACTTTCTCAAAAAGCAATTGCTTACGCAAAGGTACTTGCGGATGAACTAGAACTTGTGGGAACACTAGCGGTAGAGATGTTTGCTACAGCTGACGGTGAGATTTACATTAATGAATTAGCACCAAGACCTCACAATTCAGGACACTATACACAGGATGCATGTGAAACGAGTCAATTTGGTCAACATATTCGAGCAATCTGTAATTTACCTCTTGGAGAAACAAATTTGTTAAAACCAGTTGTCATGGTAAACATTTTAGGCGAACATATAGAAGGGGTCCTAGGACAAGTGAATAGACTAACCGGGTGCTATTTACACTTGTATGGAAAAGAAGAAGCAAAAGCGCAGCGAAAAATGGGGCATGTTAATATTTTAAATGATAATATTGAAGTCGCTCTAGAAAAAGCGAAGAGTTTGCATATTTGGGACCATCAAGAACAACTGTTGGAGGGAAAAAGATGATTAATCGTTATACACGCCCTGAAATGGGTGCAATTTGGACGGAAGAAAACAAATTTAAGGCATGGTTAGAAGTTGAGATTTTAGCTTGTGAAGCATGGGCAGAGCTTGGCGACATTCCAAAAGAAGATGTTAAAAAAATTCGTGAACATGCATCATTTGATATTGATCGTATTTATGAAATTGAAAAAGAAACACGTCATGACGTAGTTGCTTTCACTCGTGCTGTATCAGAAACACCAACATTAGGCGAGGAACGTAAATGGGTTCATTACGGTTTAACATCTACAGACGTAGTAGATACAGCGTTATCTTATATCTTAAAACAAGCAAATGAAATCTTGTTAAAAGACTTAGAAAACTTTGTTAGCATTTTAGCTAATAAAGCGAAAGAGCATAAATACACGATCATGATGGGAAGAACACATGGTGTACATGCAGAGCCAACAACATTTGGTTTAAAACTTGGTCTTTGGTATGAAGAAATGAAACGTAACGTAGAGCGTTTCAAACAAGCTGCTGATACAGTTCGCGTTGGTAAATTATCTGGTGCGGTTGGTACATATGCAAATATTGATCCATTCGTAGAAAAGTATGTTTGTGAAAACTTAGGATTAGAAGCAGCACCAATTTCAACACAAACATTGCAACGTGATCGTCATGCACATTACATGTCAACACTTGCACTAATCGCAACATCTGTTGAAAAGATGGCAGTTGAGATTCGTGGTTTACAAAAGAGTGAAACACGTGAAGTTGAAGAGGCTTTCGCAAAAGGTCAAAAAGGTTCTTCTGCAATGCCGCATAAACGTAATCCAATTGGATCTGAAAATATGACTGGTTTAGCTCGTGTTATCCGCGGTTATATGATGACAGCTTACGAGAATGTTCCGTTATGGCATGAGCGTGATATCTCTCACTCTTCTGCAGAACGCGTAATTTTACCAGATGCTACAATCGCGTTAAATTACATGTTAAATCGCTTTGGTAATATCGTTAAAAACTTAACTGTATTCCCAGAGAATATGAAACGCAATATGACAAGAACATACGGCTTAATTTACTCTCAGCGCGTAATGCTTACACTAATTGACAAAGGTCTGGTACGTGAAGAAGCTTATGATATCGTACAGCCTAAAGCAATGGAAGCTTGGGAAACACAAGTACAATTTAAAGAGCTTGTAGAAGCTGACGAGCGTATTACAAGTAAGTTAACGCAAGAAGAAATTAACGAATGTTTCAATTATGAACATCATATGCAACACGTTGATACAATCTTTGAACGCCTTGGATTAAACGAAGCGTAAAATTTCATATGGCACAGAATAGAGTCATTCTGTGCCATTCTTTATAAAAACATTATTCACATTTTTCAAACTACAGGGGGCTTGCGAAATGCAAAAGCTAGAATTGCTGTATGAAGGTAAGGCAAAAAGAATTTATCGTACAGAAGCAGCAGATATGGTTTGGGTAGAGTACAAAGATAGTGCGACTGCTTTCAATGGGGAGAAAAAAGCGACAATTACCGGAAAAGGTCGTTTGAACAATGAGATTACAACTTTATTGTTCAGAAAGTTACAAGAAGTTGGAATTAAAACACACTTTGTGGAGAAGTTATCTGATACAGAACAACTTGTCAAAAAGGTGAGTATTATTCCATTAGAAGTTGTCACAAGAAACGTAATTGCAGGTAGTCTTTCAAAAAGACTAGGAATGGAAGAAGGAACTGCTCTTACAACACCAATCGTAGAATTTTACTACAAAGATGATGATTTAGGAGATCCACTTGTAACGGAAGATCATATTCGTTTGTTAAATGTTGCAACACCAGAGCAAGTAAGCGTATTACGAGATGCAGCTCTACAAATCAATCAAGTGATGATTGAGCATTTCGCAAGCTGTCGTGTAAGATTAGTAGATTTTAAATTAGAGTTTGGCGTAACAGAAGAAGGGGAAATCATATTAGCAGATGAAATTTCACCAGATACTTGCCGTTTATGGGATGAAACGAGCAACGAAAAATTTGATAAAGATGTATTCCGTCGTGATCTTGGGAATTTAACAGAAGCATATGAAGAAATTTTAAAACGTTTAGGGGGAGCTTCACATGTATAAAGTTAAGGTATATGTAACGTTAAGAGAAAGTGTATTAGATCCACAAGGAACTGCGGTAAAGGGAGCACTTCATAGTCTTTCATTTACAGAAGTACAAGACGTTCGAATCGGAAAATATATGGAATTAACAATTGATAAATCAGTATCTGATCTGGATAGCAAGGTAAAAGAAATGTGTGAAAAATTATTAGCAAACGTTGTAATGGAAGACTTCCGTTATGAAGTTGAGGAGGTTGTCGCACAGTGAAATTTGCAGTCATAGTATTTCCAGGTTCGAACTGTGATGTCGATATGTTCCATGCAATTAAAGATGAGCTTGGTGAAGAAGTAGATTACGTTTGGCACGATAGAGAGAATTTAGATGAATATGATGCAATTTTACTACCAGGTGGATTCTCTTACGGTGACTATTTACGATGCGGGGCTATTTCTCGCTTTACTAACGCAATGAAAGCAGTGCAAAAAGCTGCTGAGCAAGGAAAGCCGATTTTAGGAGTGTGTAATGGATTCCAGATTCTTGTTGAATCAGGATTACTACCAGGAGCATTAATGAGAAACGAAAACTTAAAGTTTATGTGCCGTACGGTTCAGTTACGTGTTGAAAATAATGAAACTATGTTTACATCACAATATGAAAAAGATGAAGTAATTAACATTCCAATTGCACATGGCGAAGGAAATTACTATTGTGATGAAGCGACTCTTAAACAATTAGAAGAGAATAATCAAATCGCATTCCGTTACGTAGAAAATCCGAATGGAAGCGTTTCAGATATTGCAGGTATTGTAAATGAAAAAGGAAATGTTCTTGGTATGATGCCACACCCAGAGCGTGCTGTAGATGAATTACTTGGCGGTGCTGAAGGGTTAAAAGTCTTTCAATCTATCTTAAAACAGTGGAGGGAAACATATGTCGTTAATGCTTGAGCCAAATCCAACACAAATTAAAGAAGAGCGTATATATGCGGAAATGGGGCTAACAGACGAAGAGTTTGCCATGGTTGAAAAGATTTTAGGCCGTTTGCCGAATTATACAGAAACGGGACTATTTTCTGTTATGTGGTCTGAACATTGTAGTTATAAAAATTCAAAGCCAGTTCTTCGTAAGTTTCCAACGACAGGTGAGCGTGTTTTACAAGGACCTGGAGAAGGCGCTGGAATTGTAGATATCGGTGATAACCAAGCGGTGGTATTTAAAATGGAAAGTCATAACCATCCTTCTGCAATTGAGCCATATCAAGGGGCAGCAACAGGTGTCGGTGGTATTATTCGCGATGTATTCTCTATGGGCGCACGTCCGGTAGCTCTATTAAACTCACTTCGTTTCGGTGAATTACAATCACCACGTGTGAAATATTTATTCGAAGAAGTAGTAGCAGGAATCGCAGGATACGGTAACTGCATCGGTATTCCTACTGTTGGCGGCGAAGTACAGTTTGATCCATGCTATGAAGGAAATCCACTTGTAAATGCAATGTGTGTAGGCCTAATTAATCATGAAGATATTAAAAAAGGGCAAGCGCATGGTGCTGGTAATACAGTAATGTACGTAGGAGCATCAACTGGTCGTGATGGTATTCACGGTGCAACGTTCGCATCTGAAGAGCTATCTGAAAGCTCAGAAGCGAAGCGTCCGGCAGTTCAAGTAGGGGATCCATTTATGGAGAAACTTCTTATTGAAGCATGTTTAGAACTTATTCAGTCTGATGCACTTGTTGGAATTCAAGATATGGGAGCTGCTGGTTTAACATCATCTTCTGCAGAAATGGCAAGTAAAGCAGGTATGGGTATTGAAATGTACTTAGATGATGTACCACAGCGTGAAACTGGCATGACTCCATATGAAATGATGTTATCTGAATCACAAGAACGTATGTTAATCGTTGTGAAAAAAGGTAGAGAGCAAGAAATAGTAGATTTATTTGAAAAATATGGTCTTGCAGCAGTTACGATGGGGAAAGTAACTGAAGATAAAATGCTTCGTCTATTCCATAAAGACGAAATGGTAGCTGAAGTACCGGCGGATGCTCTTGCAGAAGAAGCACCAATTTATCATAAACCGTCAAAAGAAGCAGCATACTTTGCTGAGTTCCAGCAGATGAAAATGGAAACACCAAAAGTAGAAGATTATAAAGCAACGTTATTATCTTTATTACAACAACCAACGATTGCAAGTAAAGAGTGGGTATATGATCAATATGATTATCAAGTGCGCACTAGCACAATCGTTACACCAGGTTCAGATGCAGCGGTTATACGTGTACGCGGCACAGAAAAAGGATTAGCAATGACGACAGATTGTAACTCTCGCTACATTTATTTAGATCCAGAAGTGGGCGGTAAAATTGCAGTAGCAGAGGCAGCACGTAATATCGTATGTTCTGGCGGGGAGCCACTTGCAATTACAGATTGCTTAAACTTCGGTAACCCAGAAAAACCAGAAATCTTCTGGCAAATTGAGAAATCAGTAGACGGTATGAGTGAAGCTTGCCGCAAGTTACAAACGCCAGTTATCGGCGGGAATGTATCAATGTATAACGAGCGTAGTGGTGAAGCTGTATATCCAACACCAACTGTTGGGATGGTTGGACTTGTACACGATTTAAAACACGTAACAACACAAGAATTTAAACAAGCTGGCGATTTAGTTTATGTAATTGGAGAGACGAAAGCTGAGTTTGGTGGAAGTGAATTACAGAAAATGATCTACGGAAAAATTTTCGGTCAATCACCAAGCATCGATCTAGATGTAGAATTAAAACGCCAAAAGCAAGTACTAGCAGCAATTCAAGCTGGCCTTGTTCAATCTGCACATGATGTTGCAGAAGGTGGTTTAGCAGTTGCAATTACTGAAAGTGCAATTGGTGCTAACGGTTTAGGTGCTACTGTGAAATTAGATGGGGAAGCAACAACAGTATTATTTGCAGAATCACAATCGCGCTTCGTTATAACTGTAAAACGTGAAAATAAAGAAGCATTTGAGAAAGCGGTTGAAGCAATTCAAGTTGGAGAAGTGACAAATACAAATGAAGTAACAATTCATAATGAAGAAAATGAAGTATTACTTACAGCAAATGTAGATGAAATGAGAAAGGCTTGGAAAGGGGCAATCCCATGCTTACTGAAATAAAGGGGTTAAATGAAGAATGTGGCGTTTTCGGAATTTGGGGGCATGAAAATGCAGCACAAGTTTCGTACTACGGATTGCACAGTTTGCAGCACCGTGGGCAAGAAGGCGCAGGCATTGTTGTAAATAATGGGGAAAAAATCATCGGTCACAAGGGGTTAGGTTTAATATCAGAAGTGTTTTCAAGAGGTGAGCTAGAGGGATTAAACGGGAAATCAGCAATTGGACACGTACGATATGCAACAGCTGGTGGAAGTGAAGTTGCTAACGTTCAACCATTATTATTCCGTTTTTCCGATCATAGCATGGCGTTAGCTCATAACGGAAATTTAATTAACGCAAAAATGCTTCGTCGTGAATTAGAGGCAGAGGGAAGTATTTTTCAAACAAGTTCAGATACAGAAGTACTTTTACACCTTATTAAGCGTAGTACAAAAGATTCTTTAATTGATAGTGTAAAAGAGGCTCTAAATAAAGTGAAAGGTGCGTTTGCATATCTTTTACTAACTGGAAATGAAATGATTGTTGCGCTAGATCCAAATGGATTCCGTCCTCTTTCAATCGGAAAGATGGGGGATGCTTACGTTGTAGCGTCGGAAACATGTGCTTTCGATGTAGTTGGTGCAACATACATTCGTGATGTAGAACCTGGTGAATTGCTTATTATCAATGATGAAGGAATTCACGTAGATCGTTTTACAAATGAAGTAGACCATGCGATTTGCAGTATGGAATACATTTACTTTGCACGTCCAGATTCTAATATCGCTGGTATTAATGTTCATGCAGCTCGTAAAAACATGGGGAAACGTTTAGCGGCGGAAGCTCCTATTGAAGCTGATGTTGTTACTGGTGTACCAGACTCTAGTATTTCAGCAGCAATTGGTTATGCGGAGGCGACAGGAATTCCGTATGAGTTAGGGTTAATTAAAAATCGTTACGTTGGACGTACGTTTATTCAACCTTCTCAAGAACTGCGTGAGCAAGGGGTTAAGATGAAGCTTTCAGCAGTAAGAGGCGTAGTTGAAGGAAAACGAGTTGTTATGATTGACGATTCTATCGTAAGAGGAACGACAAGTAAACGAATTGTTCGTATGCTTCGCGAGGCTGGAGCGACAGAAGTCCATGTAAGAATTGCTTCACCACCTCTTAAGTATCCATGCTTCTATGGCATTGATATTCAAACGAGAAAAGAATTAATCGCAGCAAATAATTCAATAGAAGAAATCCGTCAAATCATCGGAGCAGATTCACTAACATTTTTAAGTGAAGATGGATTAGTAGATGCAATTGGACGCCCATATGAAGGGAAATACGGTGGTCTATGTATGGCTTACTTCAATGGAGACTATCCAACAGCTCTTTATGATTATGAGCAAGAGCTTTTAGAAAGTATGAAATAAGAAGAAAAAAGCTTCTACTTCTTTTGATGTAGAAGCTAGCTTCTTTCTTAAAACGGCCGCCCTGGATGGGGAGAAATTAAAAGACGAGGTGTAAAAAACGATGGCGAATGCATATAAGCAAGCAGGAGTAGATATTGAAGCTGGATATGAAGCGGTATCTCGCATGAAAAAACACGTACAAACAACAATGAGAAAAGAAGTGCTAGGCGGTTTAGGCGGTTTTGGAGGTATGTTTGATCTATCAAAATTTGCATTAGAAGAACCTGTATTAGTATCTGGAACAGATGGCGTGGGAACGAAATTGATGCTCGCTTTTATGGCAGATAAACATGACACAATTGGTATTGATGCAGTAGCAATGTGTGTAAATGATATTGTTGTCCAAGGAGCAGAGCCGCTTTTCTTCCTTGATTATATTGCTTGTGGTAAAGCTGAACCTAGTAAAATTGAAAACATCGTCAAAGGTATATCAGAGGGCTGTCGCCAAGCTGGTTGTGCATTAATTGGTGGAGAAACAGCTGAAATGCCAGGAATGTATTCTACGGAAGAATACGATTTAGCTGGTTTTACAGTTGGAATTGTTGATAAAAAGAAAATTGTAACAGGTGAAAAAATTGAAGCTGGTCACGTATTAATTGGCTTAGCATCTAGCGGTATTCATAGTAACGGTTATTCTTTAGTAAGAAAAGTGCTACTAGAAGATGGAGAACTATCTTTAGATCGTATTTACGGACGCTTAGAACTACCTCTTGGTGAAGAATTATTAAAACCAACGAAAATTTATGTCAAACCTATTTTAGAACTATTGAAGAAACATGAAGTATACGGTATGGCACATATTACAGGTGGTGGATTCATTGAAAATATTCCACGTATGTTGCCAGAAGGAATCGGTGCGGAAATTGAATTAGGGTCTTGGGAAATTCAGCCGATCTTCAGTTTACTTCAAGAAGTTGGGAAACTAGAAGAGAAAGAAATGTTCAATATTTTTAACATGGGTGTTGGTATGGTAGTAGCGGTTAAGGAAGAAGAGGCAAAGGATATTGTTCGTCTTCTTGAGGAGCAAGGAGAGAAAGCACGTATTATTGGACGCACTGTACAAGGATCTGGTGTTACCTTTATTGAGGGAACAGAAGTATGAGTAGATTAGCAGTTTTTGCTTCTGGGAGCGGTTCTAACTTTCAATCTCTCATTAATGCGGTAGAAGAAAAAAGATTGGATGCAGATATTAGTTTATTAGTATGTGATAAACCAGAGGCACGCGCTATTGGACGGGCACATTATCACCATATTCCGTGTTTTTCCTTTTCAGCGAAAGCATATGAGTCAAAAGAAGCATTTGAAAAAGAGATATTAAAAAAGCTAGAAGAGTATGAAATTGATTATGTTATTTTAGCTGGATATATGCGTTTAATTGGAACGACTTTACTAGAAGCGTACGGCGGGAAAATTATTAATATTCATCCATCACTACTACCGAGTTTTCCAGGGAAAGATGCTGTTGGTCAAGCGTTAGAAGCGGGTGTGAAAGTAACCGGAGTAACGATTCACTATGTAGATGCAGGTATGGATACAGGTCCAATTATTGCGCAAGAAGCAGTAGTTGTTTCTGAAGGGGATACGAGAGAAAGCTTACAAAAGAAAATTCAACAAGTTGAACATAAATTATACGTAAATACAGTGAATCAAATTGTTCAGTCTGTGAAAAAACCAACTGTTAACTAACATACAACCAGGGGTGAAGGATAAATGAAAAAGCGTGCATTAGTAAGTGTTTCAGATAAAACAGGAGTAGTAGAATTTGTTAAAGGTTTACTTGAACAAGGGATTGAAGTTATTTCAACAGGTGGTACGAAAAAATTATTAGAAGAAAACGGCTTGCAAGTAATTGGTATTTCTGAAGTAACTGGTTTCCCAGAAATTATGGATGGTCGTGTAAAAACATTACATCCAAATATTCATGGTGGTCTATTAGCAGTTCGTGATAATGAAATGCATGTAGCGCAAATGAATGAATTAGGTATGGAGCCAATTGACTTTGTTGTTGTTAACTTATACCCATTTAAAGAAACAATCGCTAAGCCTGATGTAACATTTGCTGATGCAATTGAAAATATTGATATCGGTGGCCCAACAATGATTCGCTCTGCTGCGAAAAATCATAAATTTGTATCGGTAATTGTAGATCCAGTAGATTATGATGTTGTATTAGCAGAACTGAAAGAGAACGGTGAAGTAATAGAGGAAACGAAACGTAAATTAGCAGCGAAAGTATTCCGTCATACAGCGGCATATGATGCGTTAATTTCTAACTACTTAACAAAGCAAATGGGCGAAGAAAGCCCTGAAACAGTAACGGTGACATTTGAGAAAAAACAAGATTTACGCTATGGCGAAAATCCACATCAAAAAGCGACATTCTATAAAGCGCCATTCGAAGCAACTTCTTCTGTTGCATACGCAGAACAATTACACGGTAAAGAATTATCTTACAACAATATCAACGATGCGGATGCAGCACTTAGCATCGTGAAAGAATTTACAGAACCAGCAGTAGTAGCGGTAAAACATATGAATCCATGTGGTGTTGGAGTAGGAACTGATATTCACGAAGCATACACACGTGCTTATGAAGCGGATCCAGTATCAATCTTCGGCGGTATTATTGCAGCAAATCGTGAAATTGATAAAGCTACAGCAGAAAAGTTACACGAAATTTTCTTAGAAATTGTTATCGCTCCTTCGTTCTCGCAAGAAGCTTTAGAAGTGTTGCAAAGTAAGAAAAACTTACGCTTACTAACTGTAAATATTGAAAAAGCGACAAGTGCAAGTAAAAAACTAACTTCTGTACAAGGTGGCCTTCTTGTTCAAGAAGAAGATACGTTATCATTAGATGAGGACGCAATTTCAATTCCAACGAAACGTGAACCATCAGAACAAGAATGGAAAGATTTAAAACTAGCTTGGAAAGTTGTAAAACATGTGAAATCAAATGCAATTGTTTTAGCGAATGATAACATGACAGTTGGTGTAGGCGCGGGACAGATGAACCGTGTAGGTTCTGCAAAAATCGCAATTACACAAGCTGGCGAAAAAGCACAGGGTAGCGCACTTGCATCTGATGCTTTCTTCCCAATGCCAGATACAGTAGAAGAAGCAGCAAAAGCTGGAATTACAGCAATCATCCAACCAGGCGGATCGATTCGTGATGAAGATTCTATTAAAATGGCAGATGCGTATGGGATTACGATGGTGTTCACTGGCGTACGTCATTTCAAACATTAATAGAGGATGTTTAAAAAGTCCGGTCAAGATAACTGTCGCATGTCGTCGTTGCAATGCCAGTGCGGTACTCATGTAGGAAAGCTACACTCCGTGTCCTCCTGGCAAATGCGCCTCGACCTACTCGGTTCTCTTGATCCTCCCTTTTAAACTGTTATTGTTAGGGATGTTTAAAAAGTCCGGTCAAGATAACTGTCGCATGTCGCCGTTGCAATGCCAGTGCGGTACTCATGTAGGAAAGCTACACTCCGTGTCCTCCTGGCAAATGCGCCTCGACCTGCTCGGTTCTCTTGATCCTCCTTTTTAAACTTTTATTGATATGAAAACAAACTAGGAGCATAGCTTCTAGTTTGTACTTATTTAATTATTGGGGGATGAAATATGAATGTTTTAGTAATCGGCCGCGGTGGACGTGAGCATGCTTTAGCTTGGAAGTTTGCGCAATCTGAAAAGGTAGAAAAAGTATATGTAGCGCCAGGTAATGAAGGTATGCGAGATGTTGCAACACCAGTTGATATTGATGAAAATGATTTTGATGCATTAGTCTTATTTGCAAAAGAGAAGAATGTTGAATTAACTTTCGTTGGACCAGAGATTCCACTTATGAACGGAATCGTGGATCGTTTTAAGGAAGAGGGACTTCGTGTATTTGGTCCTAATAAAGCGGCTGCTGTTATTGAAGGTAGTAAAGCTTTTACAAAAGAATTGATGAAAAAGTATGATATCCCAACTGCGGCATATGAAACTTTTACAGACTATGAAGAGGCAGTAAAGTACATTCAAAAAGTTGGTGCGCCGATTGTAATTAAGGCAGATGGATTAGCTGCTGGTAAAGGTGTAACGGTAGCAATGACGCTTGAAGATGCATTGCAAGCTGTGAAAGAAATGCTACAAGATGTGAAATTCGGCGCAGCAAGCAAGAAGGTCGTTATTGAAGAGTTTTTAGATGGACAAGAATTTTCATTAATGGCATTTGTAAATGGAACAACTGTACATCCGATGGTAATTGCTCAAGATCATAAACGAGCTTTTGACGGCGATAAAGGTCCTAATACAGGCGGAATGGGCGCATATTCTCCAGTACCACAAATTCCGGAGTCAGCGGTTCAAGAAGCGATTCAAACAGTATTACATCCAACTGCTAAAGCGATGATCCAAGAAAATCGTTCGTTTACAGGAATTTTATATGCGGGGCTTATTTTAACGAATGATGGTCCAAAGGTAATTGAGTTCAATGCACGCTTTGGTGATCCTGAAACGGAAGTTGTATTACCACGCTTAGAAAATGATTTAGTTGATGTATGTAACGCTGTATTAGATGAAAGTGAATTAACGTTACAATGGTCAAAGGAAGCAGTTATTGGTGTCGTACTTGCTTCGAAAGGATATCCAGAAGCATATAAAAAAGGTGAAATTATTAACGGATTAGATGCACTGCAAGATGTGATTGTTTTCCATGCGGGTACAGCGATGAAACATGGTGACTTTGTAACAAACGGTGGCCGTGTATTATTTGTTGCTTGTAAGGCGAATAGTTTACAAGAAGCGAAAGATAAGGTCTATAAAGAAATCGGTAAAATTGAGAGTGATGGTTTATTTTACCGAAGTGATATAGGATATCGTGCAATTGGTCATGAGATGACGAGAAGCTAATGTATAAAAAATCCCGCTGATTTCTCAGCGGGATTTTTATGCATCTTTATCTTTTTTCAATTTCCCTTTTTGCTTTGCCATTTCTCGAAGTAAATACTCGATGTGTGCATTGACGCTACGAAACTCATCATTCGCCCATTTTTCGATGACTGCGTGTAATTCAGGATCAATACGTAATGGAAAGCTTTTCTTTTTGGCCATAATCATTTACAACCTTTAATATAGGCTTCCTGTATTAATAACTGGTTGCGCACCTTTATCTGAAACGATGGCAACTAATAAGTTGTTTACCATATTTGCTTTACGCTCGTCATCTAAATCAAGTACGCCTTCTTCATCTAGCATGAGGATTGAATCTTTAGCCATTTTCACAGCACCTTCAACAATCTCTTTTCGAGCAGCTAATACCGCTTTCGCTTGTTGACGTTGAAGCATTGCATGGGCAATTTCTGTTGCGTAAGCTAAATGTGTTAAACGAGTTTCTAATACTTCTACGCCAGCGATTTCAAGTCGTGCTTCTAACTCACGCTTTAATTCCTCAGAGATTTCTTCAGTATTTCCTCGTAACGTGATGCAAGTTTCATCTTGGAAATTATCATAAGGATATTTTGTAGCAACGTGGCGGATTGCTGTTTCACTTTGAATTTCTACGAATCGATCATAATGCTCAACACCGAAAATTGCTTTTGCGGAATCAACAACTTTATATACGATAACGGCTGCAATTTCAATTGGATTTCCCTCAACATCGTTTACTTTTAATTTCTTACTGTTAAAGTTTTCAACACGTAAAGATACAGTTTGACGAAACGCGAATGGAATTGTTAAAAATAAACCATTTTGACGAATTGTTCCTAAATAACTACCGAAGAACGTAATAACTTTCGCTTGATTCGGTTGAACGATACCGATACCTGTAGCTAAAACAGATGCTAATATGAGAGCTAAAATAGCTATTACAAACATTTCTTGTACAAGGCAAAATACACCGATAGCGGCTAAAACTAAAATTCCAATAACGCCGAGAAATCCATTAACATAAAATACTTGTTTTTCTTTCATATGATCGCCTCCTTGATATAAAAATGATATCACTTTTATATCATTACATGCAAGAGGGTTACACCTAATTTTCTGAATTTTATTGTTTGATATCTTTTATGTACGTTTTAAGGGTGAAAAACGAGAATGTACGTTCTTTTTCGTGGTAAAATAAAGAAGACTTAGCTGCCCACTGCAGCAGCTAAGTCCCTTTGAGAGCATCTTGCATCGTGACAAATGATTCAAAGCGGTTTTGCCAGGATTAATTCTTCAATCGCTGACTCAATCTCTTTGTCAGAAGTGTCATAACTTCCATCTGACTTTGACTTTGGCTTGTCATGACTGGAAGCTGAATTAACTTCTTCTTTATTATGTCCTTTTTCAGTGAAATTCATGCTAGGCATTTTAAATGCGCTCATATTCATATATTTTCCAAACTTACAGGCTTCAACAATAGGGCAGAAACGAACGATTCCCTCCGCAATTTTCATGGCACCAACCCATAGCAAAACTTTAGACCAAGTGCACCAAGGTTTACGTACGAGTTTAGCTGTACTACAACCGAAGAGGATGAGTCCGAGTGTAATTCGAATTAGAGCACTAATTGTGCCGATGTTTTGCTTCATTAGAAAAACACTCCTTTTTTAATTAACTTCGAAATAGAAAATACTATTTCATTTGTTAGTATTCCGTATAAGTTTTTTGATATGTAATCCAACATTTGACGTTGAAAAAGATGTTGGATTGGGCGTGTGTGTAGGTAGTTTTTTTTGTTATAATGAAAGAATGCGTAAAAGGAAGTTCAAAAAGTCCGGTAAAGATAGCTGTCGCATTTCATCGTTGCATACGCCAGTCCGGTAAAGATATAGCAAGGAATGTAAAAAATCTTGATAAAAATTAACTGTTATTTTGAACAGAAATTATATAACTAGAGAAAAGAAAGGGTGTTTTCATGTACGATATTTCCAAATGGAAACATGTGTTTAAGCTTGATCCAAATAAGGAGTTAAGTGACGAACATTTAGAAATGATTTGTGAATCTGGAACGGATGCTGTTATTGTAGGCGGAAGTGATGGAGTGACAATTGATAACGTATTACACATGCTAGTTAGCATTCGTAGATATGCAGTTCCTTGTGTGTTAGAGGTTTCTGATGTGGAGGCAATTACACCAGGATTTGATTTTTATTATATCCCAAGCGTTTTAAATAGCCGAAAAGTAGAATGGGTAACAGGTGTTCATCATGAGGCATTGAAAGAATTTGGGGATATTATGGACTGGGACGAAATTTTCATGGAAGGGTATTGTGTTTTAAACCCTGAAGCGAAAGTAGCCCAGCTTACAGATGCAAAATGTGATTTAACAGAAGATGATGTTATTGCATATGCACGTTTAGCAGACAAGTTATTACATTTACCTATATTCTATTTAGAATATAGCGGGACGTATGGAGATATTGAGCTTGTTAAAAATGTAAAAGCAGAATTGAAACAAGCTAAGCTATATTATGGCGGTGGTATTTCTAATGCAGAACAAGCGAAAGAAATGGCACAGTATGCTGATACAGTAGTTGTTGGAAATATTATTTATGATGATATAAAATCGGCATTAAAAACAGTTAAAGCAGTAAAAGGAGAGTAGGTGCAGGCACATATGAGTACGACAGATAAGTTATTAAATGGTTTAAATCCGCAGCAACAAAAAGCAGTACAAACAACAAATGGAGCACTTCTATTAATGGCAGGCGCAGGTAGTGGGAAAACACGTGTGTTAACACACCGTATTGCATATTTACTTGGTGAAAAAGGTGTGGCGCCATGGAATGTACTAGCAATTACCTTTACAAATAAAGCTGCTCGTGAAATGCGTGAGCGTATTGATAAACTTGTTGGACCAGAAGCAGAAGATATTTGGATTTCTACGTTCCACTCTATGTGCGTACGTATTTTACGACGTGATATTGACCGCATTGGTATTAATCGTAACTTTACAATCTTAGATTCAGGTGATCAGTTAACTGTAGTAAAAAAAATTATGAAGGAGCGCAATATTGACCCGAAGAAGTTTGAGCCGCGCTCTATTTTAGCGGGTATTAGCAATGCGAAAAATGAACTGTTATCTGCAGATAAATATGCAAAAAAAATTACAACCGCTGATCCATATGAAAAATTAACGAGCGATGTATATACAGAATATCAAAAACGTCTTTTGAAAAATAACTCATTAGACTTTGATGATTTAATTATGACGACGATTCAGCTATTTGAACGTGTTCCAGAAGTACTAGAGTTTTATCAGCGTAAATTCCAATATATTCACGTTGATGAGTATCAAGATACGAACAAAGCTCAGTACCTTCTTGTTAAACATTTGGCATCACGTTTTAAAAACCTTTGTGTTGTTGGTGATTCGGATCAGTCTATTTACCGCTGGCGCGGGGCTGACATTTCTAACATTTTGTCATTCGAAAAAGACTATGAGAATGCGCAAGTTATCTTGTTAGAACAAAATTATCGTTCATCACAAAATATTTTAAATGCAGCTAATGCTGTAATTGAAAAAAATTCAAACCGTAAACCGAAGAAATTATGGACAGACAATCAAATTGGAAGCAAAATCTCGTATTATCGTGCTGCAACCGAAAAGGACGAAGCGTATTTTGTTGCGAAAAAAATTCGTGATGATATTCAAATGGGGAACCGAAAATATACTGATTTTGCAGTGTTATATCGTACAAATGCCCAGTCTCGTATGATTGAGGAGATTTTCCTGAAATCTAATATCCCTTACAAAATCGTCGGAGGTACTAAGTTCTACGACCGTAAAGAGATTAAAGACATTTTGGCATACTTACGTTTAATTGGGAATCCAGATGATGAGATTAGTTTTGCACGTATTATAAACATGCCAAAGCGTGGGATTGGTGCGACTTCTATCGATAAAATTATTAATTATGGTGTGCAAAACGGAATCTCATTAACTGCTGTATTTGATGAGATTGAGCATGTTGGTGTAAGTGCAAAAATAACAAAAGCAGTAAAAGAATTCGCAAGTTTATTACACAACTGGGTAAATATGCAAGAGTATTTATCTGTTACAGAATTAGTAGAAGAAGTTATTGAGAAGACAGGCTATCGCGATATGTTGAAAAATGAGCGTTCTTTAGAAGCAGAAGGTCGTTTAGAAAACTTAGACGAGTTTTTATCTGTTACACAAACATTTGAATCCCAAAGCGAAGATAAGAGCCTTGTTGCATTCTTAACAGACTTAGCTCTTGTTGCGGATATTGATCGTGTAGATGAAGATCCAACTGCTGGTGAAGAAGTTATTTTAATGACGATGCACTCAGCAAAAGGATTAGAGTTCCCAGTTGTCTTTATTGTTGGCTTAGAGGAAGGGATATTCCCGCATACTCGTTCTCTTATGGAAGAGGATGAAATGCAAGAAGAGCGTCGTCTTGCCTATGTAGGTATTACTCGTGCAGAAGAAGAGCTATACTTATCCAATGCTCAAATGCGTACTTTATTTGGTAGAACAAGTATGAATGCAGCATCTCGATTTATTACAGAAATTCCGACAGAATTAGTAGAACCATTAAACGAAACAGCACCGAAGCGTGAAACTTCGTTTGGTGCAAAAGGAAGAACGACAAGCGCAACTACAACACGTTCTCGTTCAGCTTTCGCGCGTCCGGCTGTTAAGACGACAGGTGGCGAGCAAATTGGCTGGGGAATAGGCGATAAAGCTGCTCACCAGAAGTGGGGAGTCGGTACAGTTGTAAGTGTAAAGGGTGAAGGAGATTCAAAAGAATTAGATATTGCGTTCCCAAGCCCAATTGGTATTAAACGTTTATTAGCAAAATTTGCACCTGTGACGAAACAATAGGAAAGGACTGAGGATATGTCAAAAGAGATAGCCAAAAAACGTATAGAAGAACTGCGTGATTTGTTAAATACATTTAACTATCAATATCACGTATTAGACAATCCTTCTGTTTCTGATGCGGAATATGACCGTGATATGCAGGAGCTTATAAAATTAGAAGCAGAGAACCCAGAGTTTATGAGTGAAGACTCTCCCTCCATTCGCGTTGGGGGGACTGTTCTTGATATATTTGAAAAGGTAACGCATAAATCACCAATGTTAAGTTTAGGAAACTCGTTTAATGAAGGAGATTTGCGTGATTTTGATCGAAGAGTACATCAGGGAATTGATGATGCGAATGTAAGATATATATGCGAATTAAAAATTGACGGACTTGCTGTTTCACTTCATTATGAAAAAGGACGCTTCATTCAAGGAGCAACACGTGGTGATGGTATAACGGGTGAAGATATTACCCAAAACTTAAAAACGATTAAAGCTATCCCGCTGCGTTTAAATGAAGAAGTAACGTTAGAAGCACGAGGCGAGGCTTATATGCCGAAGCGTTCATTCGTTAAATTAAATGAGGAAAAAGAGCAAAATGGTGAAGATGTATTTGCGAATCCACGTAATGCGGCAGCAGGATCGATACGCCAACTTGATCCGAAAATTGCAGCGAAGCGTAACTTATCTATGTTTGTGTATGGTCTTGCTAATGTAGAAGAAAAAACAATTCCATCCCACAGTGAATCACTGGATTTCTTAGGTGAGCTTGGATTTAAGACGAATCCAAATCGTCGTACATGTGAAACAATTGAAGACGTAATAGCCTATGTAGAAGAGTGGCAAGAAAAACGCCCGCATCTTGATTATGAGATTGACGGAATTGTTATAAAAGTAGACGATGTTGCTATTCAAGAAAGCTTAGGAACTACAGCAAAGAGTCCAAGATGGGCAATAGCTTATAAATTCCCAGCTGAAGAAGTTGTGACGAGATTAACAGGGATTGAATTAAGTGTCGGCCGTACAGGAGTTGTAACACCAACTGCAGAGCTGGAGCCAGTGCGAGTAGCCGGAACTATTGTCCGTCGTGCTTCTTTACATAACGAAGATTTAATTCGTGAAAAGGATATTCGAATTGGTGACTACGTTGTTGTGAAAAAGGCTGGAGATATTATTCCTGAAGTTGTGAACGTTATTTTTGATAAGCGTACTGGTGAGGAAGAAGAATATCATATGCCAACGCATTGTCCAGCATGTGAGAGTGAACTTGTTCGTTTAGAAGAAGAAGTAGCACTTCGATGTATAAATCCGACTTGTCCAGCTCAAATTCGTGAAGGATTAATCCATTTCGTTTCAAGAAATGCAATGAATATTGATGGACTTGGAGAACGTGTAATTACACAACTCTTTGATGCGGATTATATTCGTACGTTTGCTGATTTATATTCATTGACGAAAGAGCAATTATTAGAACTAGAACGTTTCGGTGAAAAATCAGCAACAAATTTAGTCCAAGCAATTGAGAATTCTAAGGAAAACTCATTAGAGCGATTATTATTCGGTCTTGGTATTCGCCACGTCGGTGCGAAAGCCGCACGTACATTTGCTGAGCATTTCGAAACGATGGATGAGCTTGTGAAAGCGACGGAAGAAGAACTAAAAACAATTAACGAGATTGGTGAAAAAATGGCTCAATCCGTTGTAACGTATTTCGATAATGAAGACGTATTAGAGCTATTACAACAATTTAAAGAGTATGGCGTGAACATGGCATACAAAGGTATGAAAATTGCTGATTTACAAAATGTTGAATCGTACTTTGCAGGAAAAACTGTCGTCTTAACAGGGAAATTAGAAGTTATGGGACGCAGTGAAGCAAAGAAGAATATTGAGGCATTAGGTGGAAAAGTAACAGGAAGTGTTAGTAAAAGTACGGATTTAGTTGTTGCTGGTGAAGCTGCTGGTTCGAAATTAGCGCAAGCAGAGAAGCACAATGTTGAAGTTTGGAATGAAGAGAGGTTCTTACAAGAGCTGAATAAGTAAGAGGTGCAAACTTACGATGAAAAAAATAGCGTTAGCGGTATTAAGTCTTAGCCTACTTGTAAGTGGGTGTAGTATGGGTTCCAATAAAGATGAAAAAGCAGCTGAGAAATCGGGGAAAGCGAAAGAGCAAGCTGTTATCCCGAAATACTCGATTTCGGATGAATATTATAAGACAACGGTTCCATTTGATCCAGGTCGTGCACGTGGTTTAGTTGGACAAAGTTTGAACAATCGTCTAGATATAGATGAATTTGAAACGGGACTAATGCGCATTGCGAAAGAATCATTTAGCACGAAAGATTATTTCTTTAAAGGTGGAGACGTTTTAGACACACAAACGATTCAAATGCTTGTGAAAAGAAAGCGTACAGATGCTGAACAAAAAGAGCTAGAGGATAAGTTGAAAAAAGATGCGGTTAAATTTCCGAATGTAGGGTTGAATCCAGCCTTAAGTGAAGGATCAGAATCGCTAGAAGTAAAGAATAAAAAAAGTCCAATGTATATCTCAAATATTTTAGAGCATGATTATTATGTAAGAAAAGGTGAGAACGATGTTGAACGTGGTGGCATTGTAGTTGGATTAGCGATGAATTCTGTTCAATATTATGAGGAAGAGCATGGTTATCCGCGTGAGGCTGCAATTCCAGATGCAAAAATGTTAGCTGAAGGGAAAAGGATGGCCCAAGAAATCTTGAAAGTAATGCAGCAAAAAAAGCCTGAAATAAAAAATATTCCGGTTACATTTGCGATTTATCGTCAAGGTCCAAAGTCTTCGCTTGTACCAGGGAATTTTGTTTCTTATGCTAAGGTAGAAAAAGGCAGTGAAACGGTTGAGGATTGGAAGCCGATCAATGAGAAATACTATTTATTCCCGTCTGAACAAGCGAAATCGGATAATAAACGTGAAGATCTTGCGAGGGTGTCAAACTTTAAAGCAAAATTAAGTGAGTATTTCCAAGGAGATTATACAGCTGTTATCGGTACTGGAATGTATAGAGATGATGAATTAAGAGAAATGAAGCTCGATATTCCTGTCCAATTCAATGGGAAAGCTGAAGTAATTGGTTTTACACAATATGTAGCTGGACTTGTTATGGAATACTTCCCGAATTATATGAAAGTACAAGTAACAATTAAATCTGTAGAACGTCCAGAAGCAATTATTATACGTGAAGCGAAGCAAGATGAACCGTTTGTGAAAATTTTAGATTAAAGATGAGAGCTGTTCCATAAAGGAACAGCTTTTTTTCTTGAAAAATTTTGTTATAATTTTAAATGTTACAAATAAAGGGGTAAGGGGCAAATTCATGGAAGAACTAAGCTTTCAAGTCATTATTCTATTAATTGCATTCGGATTTTTAGCTGCTTTTATTGACTCAGTTGTTGGAGGGGGAGGGTTAATTTCGCTTCCTGCACTTATGTTTGTTGGTTTATCACCAGCTTCGGCAATTGCAACGAATAAATTAGCTGCAACGATGGGGACGCTTACTAGTACAATTTATTTTATTCGATCAGGTAAGGTGGATTTTCGGATTGTAGGAAAGTTAATCCCGTTAACTATTATTGGAGCAGTCGCAGGGGCCTTAGTAGTAAAGTTTATTCCGCCTGATATTTTGCGGCCACTAGTACTCGTAATGTTGGTTTTTATTGCCATTTATATTATTGCGAAAAAAGATTGGGGAAGTGCATCTACCTATAAAAAGATGACAAAAGGGAAAACATTAATATTTTTCTTTGTTATTTTAATGATAGGGTTTTATGATGGTTTTTTTGGACCAGGGACAGGATCCTTTTTAATTTTTGCATTTTTATTAATTGGTTTGGATTTTATTCAAGCGGCAGCATCTGGAAAACTTTTGAACTTCGTTAGTAATATCGTATCTTTAATTACTTTTTTATTTTTAGATGTGATTCATTTTGAATACGGTATAATTATGGGCTTATCAATGATTTTAGGTGCTTATTTTGGATCGAAGTTTGCGGTTCAAAAAGGTGTTGGATATGTAAGGACTTTATTTTTATTAGTTACTATTTTATTAATCGGGAAAAATGTTTTGGAATATACTCATATTTTGTAGATTCATACGTATGTATGAATCTCTTTTTTTTTATTATATTTTAAAAATTTATTAATTTTTAAAATATAAGTCTAGGAATATTTGAATAAATCTAAATTATCGTGTAGAATAATGTTGTAAAATGTAAACGTTTTTCTAAGGGGAGGCTAAAAAGATGGTAGTAGCATACAAACATGAGCCATTTACAGATTTTTCAGTAGAGGCTAACAAATTAGCGTTTGAAGAGGGTTTAAAGAAAGTAGAATCTTATCTTGGACAAGACTATCCATTAATTATCGGGGGAGAAAAAATCACTACAGAAGACAAAATTGTTTCTGTAAACCCTGCAAATAAAGAGGAACTTGTTGGTCGCGTTTCAAAAGCAAGCCGTGAATTAGCTGAAAAAGCAATGCAAGTAGCGGATGCAACATTCCAAACTTGGAGAAAGTCAAAACCAGAAATGCGTGCAGATATTTTATTCCGTGCTGCAGCAATCGTTCGTCGTAGAAAACATGAGTTCTCTGCTATTCTTGTAAAAGAAGCAGGTAAACCATGGAATGAGGCAGATGCTGATACAGCAGAAGCAATCGATTTTATGGAATATTATGCTCGTCAAATGTTGAAATTAAAAGACGGTATTCCAGTAGAAAGCCGTCCAATTGAATATAATCGTTTCTCTTACATTCCATTAGGAGTAGGTGTTATTATTTCTCCTTGGAACTTCCCATTCGCAATTATGGCAGGTATGACAACAGCTGCTGTAGTTTCTGGTAACACAGTATTACTAAAACCAGCTAGTACAACTCCTGTAGTAGCAGCGAAATTTATGGAAGTATTAGAAGAAGCTGGTTTACCAGCTGGCGTAGTAAACTTCGTTCCAGGTAATGGCTCTGAAGTTGGTGACTACTTAGTAGATCACCCTCGTACACGTTTCGTTAGCTTTACTGGATCTCGCGATGTAGGTATTCGTATTTACGAACGTGCAGCAAAAGTAAACCCGGGACAAATTTGGTTAAAACGTGTTATCGCTGAAATGGGCGGTAAAGATACAATCGTTGTTGATAAAGAGGCAGATCTTGAATTAGCAGCTAAATCTATCGTTGCATCAGCATTCGGATTCTCAGGACAAAAATGTTCTGCATGTTCTCGTGCAGTAATCCATGAAGATGTATACGATCATGTATTAAATCGTGCTGTTGAATTAACAAAAGAATTAACAGTAGGTAACCCAGATGCAAAAGATATTAACATGGGACCTGTTAATGACCAAGCTGCATTCGATAAAGTAATGAGCTATGTTGCAATTGGTAAAGAAGAAGGTAAAATCGTATCAGGTGGCGAAGGAGACGATTCTAAAGGCTGGTTCATCCAACCAACAATCGTTGCTGACGTTGCAGAAGATGCTCGCTTAATGAAAGAAGAAATCTTCGGACCAGTAGTAGCATTCTGTAAAGCAAAAGACTTTGATCATGCACTTGCAATTGCAAACAATACAGAATACGGTTTAACAGGAGCAGTTGTTACTAACAACCGTGACCATATTGAAAAAGCACGTGAAGACTTCCACGTTGGTAACTTATACTTCAACCGTGGATGTACTGGTGCAATCGTAGGTTACCAACCATTCGGTGGCTTTAACATGTCTGGTACAGACTCTAAAGCTGGTGGTCCTGACTACTTAGCACTTCACATGCAAGCAAAAACTACTTCTGAAACTTTATAAGAAATAGTAGAAGAGATCTTCACAGTCTGTGAAGATCTCTTCTTTTTGAGAAACTCTCTATAATAGGAGTTAGTTAATTTGAATCGAAAGGTATTACCGTATATTACTATTTGGTGGTTGGAACTAGCTAAACCCTATTAATATCGGGATAAACATGTAAATAGAAACAAAACAACGAGAAAAATTGACTTATTAGTCATATTTTTTAGTATTCATTTTGAGGATTTCCTGTATAATACAATTTGAAAGAAAATCTATGGTTAGACAAGAGAACACTCCTTTCGGCTTTGCTAACTGAAAGGAGTGTTTTTTTTAGGGCGCTAAAAACTCTTCTGTACTCATTATATTTGCGTATACTCCATTTAAACTCGCCAAAATTGTATTATGAATATAAACAGCTGGTATAGTAGCATTCTTAAATGAAAGATCTTTTGTAGCACAAGCATCGTGTATTACGGTACAGTGAAGGCCAAAATCAAAAGCAGCTCTTACTGTAGCATCAATACACATATGGGTCATCATCCCGCATATTACGACGTGCTCAATTCCTGAACGTTGTAATTGTTCTAGAAGATCAGTTTCTCGGAAGCTATTTGGATAATGTTTAAGGATAACGGTTTCCTCTCTAAGTGGACGGACATTTTCGTGAATATGGACACCTTCTGTATTGGGTAGGAAAAAAGTAGCGCTATCTTTTATAGCTACATGTTGGATATGAAAAATAGGTTCGTTTCTTATTCTAAAATGTTGTAGTAGCTGACTAGCATATTCACTTGCTTCTACTGGATTACGTAATTCCATCATTCCACTTGGAAAATAATCATTTTGAATGTCGACGAGCAAAAGAGCTGTTTTCATATATCTATCTTCCTCCGATTTCATATTCAAATAATGTTATTCAATGAGTAGAGAAGATTCTCCTTTTTAAAAGTATGAGTGAGAAGGATTTTACATAACTTTAAAAATCACTATTGTATTGTTACTTCTTATTTAAAAATTTAAATAGAGAAATAATTAATGTTTTTTCTAAAAATTGTATTGACTCTCATTATTCTGAGTTCTATAATAAGACTTAATTAAACGACAATTAAATCGATACACTCTTATCCAGAGAGGTGGAGGGACTGGCCCTACGATACCTCAGCAACGGGTTTTTTAATACCGTGCTAACTCCAGCAAGCCTATAAAGGCTTGGAAGATGAGAAGATGTGAATGAGTACATATAAAAGTGCTCTCCTTCTTATCTTTTATTACTGATAAGAAGGAGAGCACTTTTTATTTTACCTCGAAAGCTCTACTTCAAGTTTTTACAGCATATAGGAGGGAAGAAAATGATTTCTTTTAACAATGTGAGTAAAGTATATGAATCAGGTGGGCAATCTGTTCATGCGGTTGAGGATGTAACGCTGTCAGTTGAAAAGGGCGAAATTTTCGGCATTATCGGATTTAGTGGTGCTGGAAAGAGTACGTTATTACGTTTAGTAAATATGTTAGAAAGACCAACTGCAGGAACAATTTCAATAGATGATAAAGATATTACATCATTATCGGCGAAAGAATTACGGAAACTAAGACAAAGAATTGGGATGATTTTCCAAAGTTTCAATCTATTTAATTCAAGAACGGTGTTTGGGAACATTGCTTATCCATTAAGGTTAGCGAAATTGCCGAAGAATGAGATAAAAGAAAGAGTGAATGAACTACTAAAATTTGTTGGTTTAGAAGATAAAGCGAACTATTATCCAGAGCAGTTATCAGGTGGGCAAAAGCAGCGTGTTGGGATTGCAAGAGCACTTGCGACATCACCGGATATTCTCATATGTGATGAGGCAACATCAGCTTTAGATCCGGAAACAACGACAGAAATCTTAAATTTATTAAAGAAAGTAAATAGAGAGTACAATTTAACGATTCTACTTATTACACATGAAATGCACGTTGTGAAAGAAATTTGTCACCGTGTAGCCGTTATGGAAAAAGGAAAAGTAATTGAAGAAGGTAAACTGTTTGACGTTTTCACACAACCAAAAACAAAGACAACTCAAAATTTTGTACGCTCTGTTATTAATGATCACTTACCAGAAAGTGTTCTAGCGAAAATTCAAAACGGAGGTCAGATTTATCGCCTGACTTTTACTGGGGAAGAGACAGGGCAGCCTGTACTATCATATATTGCGAAAAACTATAACGTCGATGTAAATGTTCTTTATGGAAATATTATTGAACTCCAAAATGTGCTATTTGGAAATCTTCTTGTAGAACTACAAGGTGAACAGAAAGAAATTCAAAAAGCATTACAACATCTAAGACTGCAAGTGCAGCTGAAGGAGGTAGAAGCACATGCGAGTTGATTGGAGTATATTTTGGCCTCGCATATTAGATGCGACGGGGGATACCCTCTTAATGGTAATTGTAACCCTTATATTCGCTACAATTCTTGGTATACCTCTAGGTTTACTGTTGTATGTAACGAGGAAAGGAAACTTTTTAGAAAATAAATGGGTCTTTTCTATTCTTAATATCATAATTAATACAATTCGTCCGGTTCCATTCATTATCTTTTTAGTAGCTTTAAGCCCACTAACAAGAAGTGTTATCGGAACGACGATTGGAACGGCAGCAGCAATCTTTCCAATGACGCTAGTTGCATCAATTGGTATTGCTAGAATGGTTGAAACAAATCTTGTTTCTGTTCCGAAAGGGGTAATTGAAGCAGCGCAAGCAATGGGTGCTTCACCAATTAGAATTGTTTTTGAAATCCTCGTGCCAGAAGCGTTAGCACCATTAATCTTAGGTGTAACGTTTATGACAGTTGGTTTAATTGAATTTTCTGCAGTTGCTGGACTTGTCGGTGGTGGAGGTCTTGGCGACTTAGCAATGACATATGGTTATCTACGTTTTGATACGTCAGTTATGTTCGTAACGGTCGTTTTACTTATTATTCTTGTACAGGTAGCTCAAAATTTAGGGAACTACTTTGCGAAAGTCTTTTTACGCAGATCATAAAAAGGAAGAGGGGAAAAGAAAATGAAGAAAATTTTAGCATTTGCATTATCAGCGATCGTAGGAATTACAGCGTTAAGCGGCTGCTCAGGTGGAGACACAGGTGCAGGCGCGAAAGAGAAAGTAGTTCGCGTAGGTGTAACTGGAACAGATGGAGACGCTTGGGAAATTTTAAAGAAAAAAGCTGAAAAAGAAGGGATTAAAGTTAAACTGGTTGAGTTCTCGGATTACACAACGCCCAACAAAGCGTTAGCTGATGGAGATATTGAACTAAACTCATTCCAGCACATTGCTTTCTTAGAGCAATTTAAAAAGGAGCATAAGTTAGATATTACAGCTGTTGGTACAACGCAAATTGCGCCGATGGGCTTATACTCTGAAAAATATAAGAAAGCAAATGAAATTCCAGATGGTTCGGAAATTGCTATTCCGAATGATCCAACGAACCAAGCGCGTGCATTAAAACTTCTTGATGCAGCTGGATTATTAAAGCTTAAGAAAGATTTCGGTCTATTTGGAGATCCAAGCGGCATTGCTGAAAATCCGAAGAAGCTAAAGATTACACCGGTTATCGCACAGCAAACACCTCGTGTATTAAAAGATGTAGCAGCTTCAGTTATTAATAACGGTGTTGCTGGTCAAGCTGGATTAGATCCAGCGAAGGATCCTATTTTCTTAGAAGATCCAAAGAATGAAAATGCAAAGGCCTATATTAATATTTTCGCAGCTCGTACGAAAGACAAAGATGATCCAACGCTGAAAAAAGTAATTGAATTGTATCATTCAAAAGAAGTAACAGATGCAATTAAGAAAGAAACGAATGATGGTTCAATTTCAGTAGATCTTTCACTTGATGAGCTTGCAAAAATCGCAAAATAATATTGAGTTTAACGGACTAGCAGTAGGAACCCCTCCGCTGTTAGCTCGTTCAACATATAATCTACTTAACAAACAAAACCCTAATTCTGTACCTTCCAATTTTGTATAACATAGAATCCAATGTTTGTTAAGTAGAGTGATGGACCAGGAGTTTTCCTGGTCTTTTTTTAATTAAAGCAGCTGGCTAATAATAAGGAAATCCAAATTATGATTGGGTAAGAGATTAAACTAAAAATGAGTGTACTTGCTAATTTCTTTTTAGGGATTAATAGTTTCTTTGATGAAAATAAGAAAAGAGAAAATAGGATAATGATAGATGCTGAGATTACTCCTGGATTATAAGAACGATAAATGAAATACAAGATAATATGTTGAACGGCGTTAAAGAAGATACAGCCCTGTATAAAAATGATCAAGTAAATAGAAGATATGATGCTTAATTGATATAGAATGACTATGAGTAAGACGAAGGTTGTTAATATGGAAATTGCAATGAAAAATTGTTTGTTAGTTATAAAATGGATCGAAAATCGATTAGCGATATATTGTGGCATTTGGAAAGCTTCTTCAAGGTTATGAAAAAAGAATAGAAGGGGGATTAGCCTGATTGTATTAGTGGTGAAATGTCTTGTTGAAGATGTTTTTATCAACTTATATCAGCTCCAATAAAGGGATAGAAAGCCTATAAGAAAAGGCTTTCTACAAGGGTATAGTTATTCAATTATGATGCTTTTTAAATTACTCTCAGGTTGCGGTTGTTCTTCAGCATAGGAGGAGAGCTCCTCTTGCAAAATATTTAGTGCGTGCTTAGCTGATTGCTGAATCGGATTCGGTAGCTCTTCTAATATACGCATACCGATTTTTATTTTTGTACGAATTATCTTCCTTAGTAATTCCTCACGCATGCACTACACCTCCAAATCGAATGTTCAGTACATCCTCTTCAAATTTTGCCCCTTGAATAGAAAGGTGTGTTAACGTTTTGGGTAATGTGATGTTGCGTTTAACAGAACCAGCACGAATGATAAGCTCGTCACCTTTTTGATTTAATGAAAGTTCACTTTTGTTTGAGAAGGGAATAGACAGAACGAAAATATACTCATCGCCATCTTTTTTTACATATTGTGTGCGGCCATTAAATTTCACTTCAGTAGGAGAAGGGTCTGATTTGAATAAAGTATTTCCTACACGCTCTAACATAGGTAAACCAACAACTTCTTGTTCAAACATCGGAGCTTCGTAAATAGGAAGTGGCTGAAAACTATCTTTAATTAACGCCTTATATTTCTTTTGTGTATCTTTCCATGCCTGAAAGTAAGGGTCGGTAACAGTGTTAGGGATGACGCGGTTAATCATAATGGCATCTACGTTATAATCGTATAAGTTTAAATACGTAAAGCTGCGCTGAGCTTCTTTAATGACCATTTTTTCAGGATTTACAACAACGCGAATGCTCGTTACTTCTCGGTTTGATAAAATATCTCTCATTTCTCCAAGTTGTTCAAGCGTATTCGTTAATTCGTCCATAATATCATCAGTTGGAAGGGGGACACCAAGAAGTGGTTGAGCTACAGGACGAACAACTTTTAAAATCTTTCTTTTAATAGGAAAGAGTTTTTCCATCCACCAGCCGAGCATGTCTGGAAAGCTAAGCATTGCTAAAGTTTCTCCAGTCGGTGCGCAATCAATAATGATGACGTCGTAAGTGTTGTGTTTATAATAATCGAGTACTCGAAGTAAGCTAATTAAATCTTCCATACCAGGAAACATTGTTAATTCTTCTGTTGTAATATCATCGGCTGCTTTGGAAGTGAAGAGTAGTGTAATATATTTCTGCAATTTCCCCCAGCCTTTTTCCATTTCATAAATAGTGTTAATTTCTTGTGCCCACAAGTTTTCGCGAATTTCTAGTGGCTCAGAAGATAGTTTTATGCCAAATGAATCCCCTAAACTATGAGCAGGATCTGTGCTCATTACTAAGGTTTTTAATCCTTGTTTTGCACTTTGGATTGCTGTTGCTGCTGAAATGCTAGTTTTTCCTACGCCGCCTTTACCTGTATACAGAATAATTCTCATCATTAATATCCCCTTTGTTTCGAATGTCGAATATTACGAGTGTCGAAATATTTAATTGAATAAAAACCCAACTAGGGTCTTATTCAATCGGAATGTTTTTCATTTTAGGTGTAGAAACCTTTTCTTCTGTTTTTTGCTGTGACGTAGCAATGTGATTCATGATCTTTTGGAATATTTGTAGTAAGAATGCTTTTTCTTCTTCTGACAATGCGTCTGTCACTAGGCTAAAGTAATGGGCCGCATTTTGTTTTACTTCTTGAACGAGCATTACGCCGTTTTCTGTTAAACGAATTAATACAATGCGTCGATCGCTTTCATTCCGGTAGCGTTCAATATATCCCTTTTTTACAAGGCGATTTACAACGCCCGTTGTGGTACTCATCGGTATATCCAGAAGATCAGCAATTTTTGTCATTGTAATATCCGTATTTCGCTCCATCCAAAGTAAACAAAATACTTCTGTCTTGGAAAGTGTTAAATCAAGGCTTACCCATTCTTCAGGATAGAAAAGTTTCTTGGCGTTATCTAGCAGTAAGTCTAAAAAATGTTCATATTGCAACAATTATTTCCACTCCCGTATATTTCGAGGTTCGTAATATTTGTTTTTATTTTATGTGGAATTGAAATAAATGTCAATGTTTTTAACTGTTTTTTCAGATTAGAAAGAAAATTACCTTCAAAATGGAAATTTTTTGTGATAGATTAATAAATAGAAAAGTAATTTTACATAAAAACCCATTGTGATAAATATATTTATCTATAATGGGTGTACAGCTAACGAGGGGGAGAACGATGAGAAGACGAAATACGCAAGCGTTCACGTTTTTAGCATGGACTTCATTTGTTTGTGCGCTTTCAGGAATGCTAATTGGGATTTACACGTTAGATGAAACGCTTAGTGTAAAAGGGTACTATTTAATCGGAACATTATTTTTAACGATGTCTTGTTTTGTATTACAAAAAACAATTCGTGATAATGAGGAAGATAACGAGAGATTTCCGAAAAATAAATCGTTAGATAAAGAGTAAATTGTAAAGAAAGGCATTTGCCTTTCTTTTTTTATGTAAAAATACCGTAAGTGCCGTGTGTTGACTTGCTTGAAGTACTGAAAATTTGGTATCATCAATAGTATTGTAGATTGAACGATATATTATGGAGGTGGCCTAGCCGTGTCAAGAATTTCCGTTGAGAATGTAAAGCACGTAGCACATTTAGCACGTCTTGCAATTACTGATCAAGAAGCAGAAAAATTCCAAAAACAACTAGATGCAATTGTTACATTTGCAGAACAGTTAAATGAATTAGATACAACTGATGTAAAACCAACAACTCATGTATTAACTATGAAAAATGTTATGCGTGAAGATGTGCCAGAAAAAGGTTTACCAGTGGAAGAAGTATTAAAAAATGCACCGGATCACAAAGATAATCAAATCCGTGTTCCAGCAGTATTAGAATAGAGGAGGGAATTTCGATGTCATTATTTGATCATTCTGTATCAGAGTTACATAAGAAGTTAAACAACAAAGAAATTTCCGTTACGGATTTAGTAGAAGAATCTTACAAACGTATTTCGGATGTTGAAGATAACGTAAAAGCTTTTCTTACATTAGATGAAGAAAATGCACGCGCGAAAGCGAAAGAATTAGATGCAAAGATTGGTGCTGAGGATAATGGTTTATTATTCGGTATGCCAATTGGTGTAAAAGATAACATTGTAACTAACGGTCTTCGTACAACTTGTGCGAGCAAAATGTTAGCAAACTTCGATCCAATTTACGATGCGACAGTTGTACAAAAGCTAAAAGCTGCTGACACAGTTACAATTGGTAAATTAAATATGGACGAGTTCGCAATGGGTTCTTCAAATGAAAACTCAGGCTTCTACGCTACAAAAAATCCATGGAACTTAGATTACGTTCCAGGCGGATCTAGTGGTGGTTCTGCAGCAGCAGTAGCAGCAGGAGAAGTATTATTCTCTCTAGGTTCTGATACGGGTGGTTCTATCCGTCAGCCAGCTGCATATTGCGGCGTTGTAGGTTTAAAACCAACTTACGGACGCGTATCTCGTTACGGATTAGTAGCATTCGCATCTTCACTTGACCAAATCGGACCGATTACACGTACAGTAGAAGACAATGCATACTTATTACAAGCTATTTCAGGTATTGACCGTATGGATGCAACTTCTGCAAACGTTGAAGTAGGAAACTACTTAGCTGGTTTAACAGGCGATGTTAAAGGTTTACGTATTGCTGTACCGAAAGAATACTTAGGCGAAGGTGTTGGCGAAGAAGCTCGTGAGTCAGTGCTAGCTGCTTTAAAAGTGTTAGAAGGTATGGGCGCAACTTGGGAGGAAGTATCTCTTCCACACTCTAAATACGCTCTAGCAACGTATTACTTATTATCTTCTTCTGAAGCATCTGCGAACCTTTCACGCTTTGATGGCGTACGTTACGGTGTTCGTTCTGATAATGTAAATAACTTATTAGATCTTTACAAAAACACACGTAGCGAAGGTTTCGGTGATGAAGTAAAACGTCGTATTATGCTTGGTACATTTGCTCTTAGCTCTGGTTACTATGATGCATATTACAAAAAAGCACAACAAGTACGTACATTAATTAAAAATGACTTTGAAAATGTATTTGCTAACTACGATGTTATTATTGGACCAACAACGCCAACTCCAGCATTTAAAGTAGGCGAAAAAGTGGACGATCCAATGACAATGTATGCAAATGACATTTTAACAATTCCAGTAAACTTAGCGGGTGTTCCAGCGATTTCTGTTCCATGTGGATTCGGTGCTAACAACATGCCACTTGGTCTACAAATCATTGGTAAACACTTCGATGAAACGACGATTTACCGCGTTGCACATGCGTTTGAGCAAGCAACAGACTATCATACAAAAAAAGCAAGTCTGTAAGGAGGCGAGCATAGATGAATTTAGAAACAATTATTGGGTTAGAGGTTCACGTTGAGTTAAAAACAAATTCGAAAATTTTCTCTGCGAGTCCAACAGAATTCGGAGCGGAGCCAAATACACAAACAAGTGTAATTGACTTAGGATACCCAGGGGTACTTCCTACTTTAAATAAGGAAGCAGTTAACTTTGCAATGAAAGCTGCAATGGCATTAAACTGTGAAATCGCAACGGAAACGAAGTTTGACCGTAAAAACTATTTCTACCCAGATAATCCGAAAGCTTACCAAATCTCTCAATTTGATAAGCCAATTGGTGAAAATGGTTGGATTGAAATCGAAGTAGACGGTAAAAAGAAGCGTATCGGTATTACACGTCTTCATTTAGAAGAAGATGCTGGTAAATCAACGCATGCAGCTGACTGTTCATTAGTAGACTACAACCGTCAAGGTATGCCTTTAATCGAGATCGTATCTGAGCCAGATATGCGTACTCCAGAAGAAGCATATGCGTACTTAGAGAAGTTAAAATCAATCATTCAATATACAGGTGTATCTGATTGTAAGATGGAAGAAGGTTCTCTTCGTTGTGATGCGAATATTTCACTTCGTCCAGTTGGACAAGAGAAGTTCGGTACAAAAGCAGAACTGAAAAACTTAAACTCTTTCACTTACGTGCAAAAAGGTCTTGAGCATGAGCAAGTGCGCCAAGAAAAAGAATTATTATCTGGTGGTATCATTCAACAAGAAACACGTCGTTATGATGAAGCAACGAAGAAAACAATCTTAATGCGTATAAAAGAAGGATCTGACGATTACCGTTACTTCCCAGAGCCAGACTTAGTTGAACTTTACATCGACGATGAGTGGAAAGAAGAAATTCGTGCTTCTATTCCAGAACTTCCAGATGCACGTAAAGCTCGCTATGTTGAAGAAGTTGGCTTACCAGCTTATGATGCGCATGTATTGACATTAACGAAAGAGATGTCTGATTTCTTTGAAGCAACAGTTGCAGACGGTGCTGATGCGAAATTAACATCAAACTGGTTAATGGGTGAAGTACTTGCATACTTAAACAAACAACAAAAAGAATTAAAAGACGTTGCATTAACGCCTGCTGGTTTATCTAAAATGGTTCAATTAATTGAAAAAGGTACAATCTCTTCTAAAATCGCGAAGAAAGTATTTAATGAATTAATTGAAAAAGGTGGAGACCCAGAAGAAATCGTTAAAGCGAAAGGTCTGGTTCAAATTTCTGACGAAGGAACACTTCGTAAGGTTGTAACAGAAATTCTTGATAATAATGAGCAATCTATTGAAGACTTTAAAAACGGTAAAGACCGTGCAATTGGCTTCTTAGTTGGTCAAATTATGAAAGCTACAAAAGGACAAGCAAATCCACCGCTTGTTAATAAAATCTTACTTGAAGAGATTAATAAGCGCTAAAAAAAGAGAAGAATTCTTATTTTTGAACGCTAAAATAGTATAGACTCTTAAAGATTAAACAGAAAAAACACCCGTATTTGGGTGTTTTTTCTGAGTTAATCAAACGTTTGTTTAAATGGTGAAAAATAATTTAAACAAACGTTTGATTAACTGTCAAAAGTGAAAAAATGTTTGTATAGCAACTATGGTATGATAGTTGCAAAAAGGTGGGAATAATGATAAATCTAGACATAGAGGTTTTTTTCATCTCATGAAATAATAGATAATTATTATTCGTTATATGTAAATTGTTGTGAGGAAATAGATGGACATAAATTTTTTTGTCAAATAAAACAAAACCATTGAAAATGAATAGTTACTTTTGATGGGCTACACGAATCGGGTTCTTACTGCCTGTTTGAGCGGAATTAAAGAAGGATAGGAAGATGAGAGGAGGTAAGCATAGGGATACTGAATAAGGGTTCGGTGTATTCGTTTTTCAATGAATAAGGAATTTCCTGTGCTAATAAATGATGAAGCGAGCAAGAATTATTTATAATCCTACTTCTGGGCGCGAGCTATTTAAGAAGAGCTTACCAGAAGTATTACAAAAATTAGAACAAGCTGGATATGAAGCGTCTTGTCATGCGACAACTGGTCCTGGAGATGCGACTGTGGCAGCGAGGCAAGCTGCGGATCGTAAGTTTGATGTTGTTATCGCAGCTGGTGGTGATGGTACGTTAAATGAAGTAGTGAACGGTTTAGTAGGACATGAGCATCGTCCAAAGTTTGGAATTATTCCAGTTGGAACGACAAATGATTTTGCGCGTGCGATCGGTGTACCTCGTGTTATTGAAGAGGCTGCGGATATTATTTGTGAAGGAACAACGGTACCGTTAGATCTTGGTAGAGCAAATGATACATATTTCATTAATATCGCTGGTGGCGGCCGTATTACAGAATTAACATATGAAGTACCAAGCAAGCTAAAAACGGTATTAGGCCAACTTGCTTACTATTTAAAAGGAATCGAAATGTTACCATCATTACATCCAACATATGTTGAAATTGAGTATGATGGGAAGTTGCTACAAGAAGAAATTACGATGTTTTTAATTACGAATACTCGTTCAGTTGGTGGATTCGAAAAAGTAGCACCATATGCATCTATTAACGATGGATTATTTGATTTATTAGTACTGAAAAAAGGTTCTATCGCTGATTTAATTAAAGCAGCAACACAAGCGCAGCGTGGGGAACATATTAACAATCCGAAAGTACTATATACACAAGCGAATCGTATTAAAGTGCATTCACCTGATAAATTAATGATCAACTTAGATGGTGAATATGGCGGAGACGCACCGATGGAATTCGAAAATATATATCATTGTCTGGAACTATTTGTTCCTGAACACCAAGAGGATGCCCTGTAAAGGCATCTTTTTTTTGCTTTCACCTCACTATTTGCGAGCAATAAGATTCCCCCACTGATTAAAGGTTCTCTATGTGCAGATGAATTGTAAATTGTAAGTTAGTTTGATTTTTATGGTATTTTTACAATCCGTTTATTTTATATCCATATTTTATTGATACACTGGAAGAGATAAGAAATGAGAGGTAGGGTGCTATGGAGAAGGTAAAAGCAATACTATTTGATAAAGATGGGACATTAATGGATTTTCATTCAATTTGGATAAAAGTAGCTGAAGAGCTTGTTGCAGAATGTATAAATTTATATCAATTACCAGAATCAATGCAGCAGGCTTTATTAAAAGAGATTGGCGTAGATGGAGCATTTGTTCATCCGCGTAGTGCGCTCGCTGCTGGAACGAGTCTTGATGTGGCCAAGGGGCTTTGTAAGTATATTGCATCATCTAGAGAAGAAGAGATGCATCAATGGGTGAGTGAAAAGTTGTTTGCTCTTATGTACGAGCATCGTTCACATATGAGAATGACGGCAGATTTACCGAAAGTTTTACAAGCGTTAAAGGATAGAGGGTTTATTCTAGGTGTCGTTACAGCTGATGATTTCGCGCCGACAGAATTATTTTTAAAGCAATATCAATTGGAAGCTTTTTTTGATTGTGTTATAGCTTCAGATACATTTCCAGCACAGAAGCCAGATAAAAAAATTGTAGAATCGTTTTGTGAGAGATTTAATTTAGAGACATGTGAAGTAGCAGTCGTCGGGGATACACCGACGGATTTATATTTAGCGAAAAATGGTGGCGACTGTTATGCGATTGGCGTACTATCTGGTACGGGTGATCGTCAAACGCTAGAACCACTTGCAGATTTAGTATTACAATCTGTTGAAGATTTAATTTCTCATTCAGGTGAGTTTATTTGGGAACAAGGAAAGTCTAATGTATAAATGAATAAGTCTATAAGGACTCTATATGAGTCTTTATAGACTTATTTTTTTATGCCGAGATAGTAAGAGAATGGGATGAATACTAGAAAGAGGAAGTTGGCATACATCTTGCAATATAAAGAGAAAACATTGTATAGAAAAGGATGGGGTACACAATGAACACAAAAAAATTTGCTAAAGTAAATGAACAAATTCCTGGACCGAAAGCAGCGTCTTTATTAGAACGCCGCCAAAATATAGTACCAAAAGGAGTAAGTAACGGCATCCCAACGTTTGTACAATCTGCAAATGGTGCACTCGTAACAGATGTGGATGGAAATCAGTACATTGATTTCGCAGGAGCAATTGGGACAATTAATGTAGGACACTGTCATCCAGCTGTTAAAGAAGCGCTTCATAAACAAGTAGATCAATATATTCATACTGGATTTAATGTGATGATGTATGAGCCATATATTGAATTAGCGGAAAAGCTTGCCGCAGTAGCACCAGGTAATTTCGATAAACAAGTGCTGTTTTTAAATAGTGGGGCAGAAGCGGTTGAAAATGCAGTGAAGATTGCTCGTAAATATACGAAGAGACCTGGAATTATCGCATTTTCTAAAGGATTTCATGGGCGTACATTAATGACAATGACGATGACAAGTAAAGTAAAACCATATAAATTTGGATTTGGCCCATTTGCTCCAGAAGTATATAAAGCGCCATTCCCATATGAATACCGTCGCCCAGAAGGTTTAACAGAAGAGCAGTATGATGACTTTATCATTGAAGAGTTTAAGAACTTCTTCATATCAGAAGTAGCACCAGAAACAATTGCAGCAGTTGTAATGGAACCTGTTCAAGGGGAAGGCGGATTTATCGTTCCAAGTAAGAAATTCGTTCAAGAAGTACGCAGCATTTGTTCAGAGCACGGTATTTTATTTGTAGCTGATGAAATTCAAACAGGCTTTAGTCGTACTGGAAAATACTTTGCAATTGATCATTATGATGTCGTTCCAGACTTAATTACGGTATCTAAATCATTAGGTGCTGGTGTACCGATAAGTGGCGTGATTGGACGTAAAGAAATTATGAATGAGTCTGCACCGGGAGAACTGGGCGGAACATATGCAGGAAGCCCACTAGGATGTGCGGCTGCATTAGCTGTGCTTGATGTAATAGAAAAAGAGAAATTAAATGATAGAGCGATAGAAGTAGGGAAAGTCGTAATGAACCGATTCCAAGAGATGAAAAACAAATATAATTGCATCGGTGATGTGCGCGGCTTAGGGGCAATGTGTGCATTCGAGCTCGTTCAAGATCGCAAGACGAAAGCGCCTGATAAAACATTAGCGTCTAATTTATGTGCAGAGGCAAATAAGCATGGATTACTTCTACTATCAGCAGGAACATATGGAAATGTTATTCGTGTTTTAATGCCATTAGTGATTACAGATGAGCAACTTGAGGAAGGTTTAACAATAATTGAAGAATCATTGCAAGCTTGTTATGAGCAAGCAAATATCGCTCGTGTATAAAGAATTGGGATAACTTAAAAAAGGGCATAAAGCTTTTCTTTTTAGGCGAAAGAGAGCATCTGGCCATGCATAGAATCGGTCAGCCCCTTTTCCTGCCCCATGCCAAGCTAAAACAAAGTGAGGGTGTGGTTGCGATGGCATTCTGTATTTTTCAAGGCAGCGAATTATGTGTTGAAAAATATAAATAGATTTGTATAAATAACAAATTGAAAACATTCTAGCTTACTCTATATTAAATGCAGAAAATTCACTTTATAATAAAGGTAGTGAAGTGAATCGATGGATTTGAAGTAAGGGGTGGCTAGGATGGTTGCAGAAAAGGAACGAGTGTTGATGGATTTACAAGATGTATTTGAATATGCATTTGACGAAATTTTTGTTACGGATGATAAAGGAATCGTTGTACGTGTAAATAGCATGTGTGAAAGACATTACCAGCTCTCTGCTAAGGAATTAGTAGGAAAGCATGTAAAAGAACTACAAAAAGAAGGGATTTTTTATCCATCTGCAACGTTAGAAGTAATTGAAAAGAAAAGGCCAGTTGAACTTGTTCAAACAACGAAATCAGGAGAGTATTTGCATGTTCGTACAAGGCCTGTTTTTGATGATGAGGGAAATTTAAGAAGAGTGATTAGTTATTCTCGTGATCTTACAGAACTCTATCAATTACGTCAAAAGGTAGAGGAAATGGATAATCAGTTAAAAACATATAAAAAAGAATTAAGAGAAACATATGAACACGAAGGACTTATTTTTAAAAGTATCGCTATGCAAAAAATAATCGAAACAATAAAAAAAGTATCAGTAGTAGATAGTACTGTTCTCGTATTAGGTGAGACTGGAGTGGGGAAAAGCCGATTAGTACGCCATTTGCATGAAGTGAGTCACCGGAAGAATGAAAGTTTCTATGAAATTAATTGTGCGGCATTGCCGACGAATTTAATCGAATCTGAGCTTTTTGGATATTCAGGTGGGTCTTTTACAGGTGCAAATCGTGAAGGGAAAAAGGGGCTATTAGAATCAGCGCATAAAGGAACTCTTTTCTTAGATGAAATTGGTGAAATGCCGCTTGAAATTCAAGCGAAGCTTTTGCAAGTATTGCAAGAAAAAACGTTTCGTCCTATAGGCGGAAGAGAATTAAAAAAGGTGGACGTTAGAATTGTAGCGGCAACAAATAGAGATTTAAGTACGATGGTGAAACAAGGAACATTCCGGAAAGATTTATACTATCGTCTGAATGTCATTCCAATTTCAATTCCGCCACTTCGGGAGAGAACAGAAGACATTTTGCCGCTCATCTATCATTATTTACAGCATTTTAATAAAAAGTACGGACGTGATGTGAAGTTAGCACCTAGTACGTTACAAATGTTTGTAGGGTACCCTTGGGAAGGAAATAACAGAGAGATTGAAAATGTAATTGAACGAATTGTTATCACTGCTGATGATTTTGTAACGGTAGAAGATTTGCCACTATCTATGCAAGAGGCCACAGTTGAACAATCCGGACAAAGTCTTTATAGAATGCTGGAAGAGGTAGAGAGAAATATTATTCTTAAAGCGTATAAAACGTATGGATCAAGTTATAAAGTGGCTGAGTTTTTGCAAATAAGTCAATCTGCTGCTACTAGGAAAATTAAGAAGTTTATAGAGGAGGAAGAAAACATTGGATAAAAAAGCGACGTTCGTAAACTTAGATAAAAAAGCGATGTATATAAATGGTGAGTGGATTACACTGCAAGAACAAATCGAAGTGAATAATCCAGCGACAAAGGAAGTATTTGCAACTGTGCCAAAGGGCGGGATTACAGAGGCAAAGCAAGCAGTTGATGCTGCACATGAAGCCTTTAAATTATGGTCAAAATTAACGGCAGCGGATCGCGCAGTAAAGTTAAAAAAATGGTTCACGCTCATTGATGAAAATAAAGAAGAAATTGCAGCAATCATGACGAGAGAGCAAGGGAAGCCGTTTGCAGAAGCACTTGGTGAAGTGAATTATGCAAATAGTTTTGTTGAATGGTACGCAGAAGAAGGAAAGCGAATATACGGTGAAATGATTCCTGCTTCTCATCCGAATAAGCGTATTTTAGTTATGAAGCAACCAGTTGGGGTTATGGCAGCTATTACGCCTTGGAATTTCCCGGCTGCTATGATTACGAGAAAGGTAGCTCCAGCACTTGCAGCAGGCTGTACGGCAGTTGTGAAACCAGCGAGTCAAACGCCATTAACTGCATTGAAGTTAGTTGAATTAGCACATGAAGCAGATATTCCAAAAGGTGTAATAAATATTGTAACAGGTAGTGCAAAAGCAATTGCTGATACGTGGATGGAAGATGAGCGTGTTCGAAAAGTTTCCTTTACAGGATCAACTGAAATTGGAAAAGAATTAATGGCTAGCGCTGCGCAAACGATGAAAAAGGTTTCGCTTGAATTAGGTGGTCACGCTCCATTTATTGTTATGAATGATGCTGATTTAGATAAGGCGGTAGAAGCGGTAATTGGTTCGAAATTCCGTAACGCAGGACAAACGTGTATATGTACAAACCGCATCTTTGTTCAAGAAGAAGTGTATGAAGAATTTGCAGGGAAGTTCACAACAGCTGTAGAGCAGCTGAAAGTTGGAGATGGATTCGGCGAAGGAACAACTGTAGGTCCACTTATTGATGCGAATGCAGTTTCGAAAGTACAAGAACATATTGAAGATGCAATTCAAAAGGGCGGAGAAGTTTTATACGGTGGCCATAAATTTGCAGAGTTAGATGGTTATTTCATTCAGCCAACGGTAATTGGATTGGCAAATGACACGATGCTTTGTATGAATGAAGAAACATTTGGACCGGTTGCACCAGTTGCGAAATTTAAAACAGTTGAAGAAGTAATCGAACGAGCAAATAATACACCATATGGCTTGGCTGCTTATATTTTTACAAAAGATATTAGCCAAGCATTCCAAATTAGTGAAGCGTTAGAGTACGGAATTATCGGCTTAAACGATGGCCTTCCATCAGTTGCACAAGCACCATTTGGAGGCTTTAAAGAAAGTGGTATCGGCCGTGAAGGAGGCCATTTCGGTATCGAGGAATATTTAGAAATTAAATATATTTCGTTAGGACTATAAGTAGTATACTAGAATCTCTATAAGGTAACAGAGAAGGAGATTCTAGTATGGTATATTGGCTATTATTACTCGTAACAATTATTTTTGAAGTAGCTGGAACGATTGCGATGAAGTTATCGAACGGTTTAACAAAGCTTGTTCCAAGTGTACTTATTTTCGTATTCTATGGAATTTGTTTCAGCGTGTTTGCTATCGTTGTTAAAAAGATTCATTTAAGCATTGCTTATGCAATTTGGTCTGGTGTGGGAACGCTACTTATTACAATCATTAGTGTGTACTTTTTTAAAGAGCATATTAATTTATTCCAAGCATTTTGTATTCTCTTTATTGTTTTAGGCGTAATTGGACTGAAAGTGTCATCGGCATCATAAAAGGCTATCTTCCGGCGTGGAAGATAGCCTTTTATTTTTATTAAAACGCCCAGTTACCTTTGCGGAAGATCGGCTCATGTCTTCCATCAGCTGTAATGCCGTCGATATCAAGCTCAGCTGATCCAATCATGAAGTCTTCGTGTGTAATACTAGCGTTTGCGCCATTTTCAGCAAGTTCTTCTTTAGACATTGTTTTTCCGCCAACTAAGTTAAATGCATAAGCATTTCCGATTGCAAGGTGGCAAGATGCATTTTCATCAAATAGCGTATTGTAGAATAAAATATTTGTGTTTGAAATTGGTGAATCATGAGGTACTAAAGCTACTTCGCCTAAGAAGTGAGAACCTTCATCTGTTTCTACTAAATGTTTTAAAGCCTCTTCACCAGATTCAGCTTTATAGTCTACGATACGTCCGTTTTCGAATGTTAATGTAAAGTTATCGATAATATTACCTGCAAATGCTAATGGTTTTGTGCTAGATACTTGGCCGTTCACACCTGTTTTAAGAGGCATTGTAAATACCTCTTCAGTTGGAATGTTAGCCATAAATGCTACGTTCTTTTCATTTAAGCTACCAGCACCAGCCCATACATGCTTCTCTGGAAGTTCGATTGTTAAGTCTGTTCCAGGGCCTGTATAGTGAAGAGCTTTATAATGTTTTTCGTTTAAGTAATCTACTTTTGTATGTAGTGTTTCATCATGTTCTTTCCATGCTTCCACAGGATTTTCTAAATCAGCACGAGTAGCTTTGAAGATAGCATCCCATAGTTTTGTTTCTTGTTCTTCTGGCGCTACGTCAGGGAATACTTTTGCAGCCCATTCTTTCGTAGGAACAGAAATTACGCACCAGCTTACTTTATCTGCTTGTACATAATCACGGTATACTTTCATCGCTTCTCCAGCTACTTTATGAGCTGTTGCAATTTTCTTTGGTTCTACACCTTTTAATAGATCAGGATTCTCTGCATAGATGGACATAAATGCAGCGCCTTCTTTTGCTAATTCTTCACGAGCATGTGCTTTCCAAGAAGGGAATTCAGAGAAAGCTTCTTCAGGAGCTAGATCGAACTTTAAGCGTGTTAACGTCTCATCATTCCAATCAACATATACGTGTTTTGCACCAGATTTATATGCTTTTTCTGTAACGAGGCGTACAAACTGTACAGCCTCAAGAGGTGCACTGATTGATAAAGTTTGTCCGGGTTGAATATTAACACCAACATTGACTGCAAGGGCAGCATATTTCTCTAACGTTTGTTCAAATGACATATGTATAATCTCCTTTATTTTGAAAGATTTCTTACTATATATAATACAAGAAAATTCTAAAAATATATATAAATATAACGTAAAAAGAGAGCTCAAAATGTATTGAGCTCTAATAGTTATTTAATCGAAGAAGCAAATTGTTCTACAGTCGTTGTATGGTGTATGCGAACACGCTTCATTTTTAACAACTCATCAGGTTCACCCTTCGTAATGAATTGTCCAGGCTTCGTTGTTGTTGCAAATTGATAGTGTTTCTTTGTTTCTGCGACAACTTTATCATCTACATGACCGAATGGATAAGCAATTGCGATAACAGGCTTACCTGTTATTTTTTCTAGCTTTTCTTTTGATCCTTTTAACTCTTCGTCATAGTTTGTAATTTTCGGCAAGTCTGCGTGTGTTGCTGTGTGAGATTGTACAGAAAAAATACCTGAATCAACCATTTCTTTTATTTCTGATGTAGAAAGAGCTCCTTCTACATCAACGTTATCAACAATCATATATTCTGTTGCCGCTGGTTTAAATGTATCGTCTTTTAGTTTTTGTAAAACATGAAATGCATTCATATTATTTTTCATACCGTCATCAAATGTAACGAAAATCGGCTTGTTTACTTTATTTATATCGCCCCAGCGTTCAAACGTTAACAAAGTATAACCATTTTCTTTTAAATACTTCATTTGTGCTTCAAAGTTAGCAGGCGATACGAATAAATCTTTAATACCTTGTCCATGATAATCATCAATTGCGTGATACATAAGAACAGGAACTTTTTGCTCGAAAGTAATAGTAGATTTCGTAAGTGGAATAGTTTTTCCGCCCTCTGTTGTTCCTGTAGCTTCAATTTGATATTCACCGCGTTTTCCTTCAAATTCTTTTATATCAAAGGGAAGTGTAAATTGTTGATTTTTCTCTTTAGAAGAAAAGGATTTAGCACTTTCCTTTCCATCAGCAGTGCGCCAAATTTTATATTGTACTTCGGTTAAAGAATCTTTTATGTCTGTAATATGAATATTTGCGTTTGTAGATTCGTGCGTAATTGGATTATAAGAAATTTTACCTTGTTCCCGCACCGTCTCTTCTTGTTTCTTAACCTCTTGAACCTTTTTCTCTTTTGCAGGTTCTGGGCTAGCATTATTTGTGTTACAGCCTGCTAGAATGGCAGACGTACATAAAGCAATTGCTGCGTATTTTCTCATAAAATCACCTTCTATTGTGTATTATGTTGCATACTTACATTAAAATCCCCACCTCTGTAAGAGAGGTGGGGATATACCCTTGTTCATCATATCATTTTTAGATATGGGATAGGTTAGTGACTTTGAATAGAGGTATTCTTTCGTTTTTTATTAGAATTGATAATAATATAACCGACTACAAAGATAAGAGGAATAATGAAGACATAGATAGGCATTCCCCATAAATAATAGCTTTTCATGGTCAAGACTAGTAAATGTAAGAAGTCGAAAAGGGCGTGAGCTTTCATAATATCCTCCAATATATTTTTACAAATTATAACATTTTCAATTTGTAATTTGTATATTTTGGTAAATAATTTAAGTTAATTTTAAAGTAAGAGAAAGGTTTATTAATATGCAATTTTGCATATTTAGAGTAGTTTCTATTAAAATATCAGGATCTTGGACTATAATAAGAACCGCTATAAATGTAAGTAAGAATGATGTACGGAGTGGAGAACAGAAATGAAATATAAAAAACTAGTATATATCCTTTTCATATCGCTATTCATAGTCGGTTGTCAAAGTGAAGTGAGTAAAGCGAATAGTGTGGAGGAGTATATTCCACCGCATCTTATGAATGCGGAAGTGACGGCGGATATTATGACGATTGAGATGGATCCAGATGCTCTTAAAAAGGTAGGGAATATTGGTCAAAGAATGAGAGAGCATCTAGTGAATAATATGGAATGGTATTTAAAATACGTAGAAGAGCATGCAGAGAAAAAAAGTGTTCCATATCATCCTAATTTCGGTGTTACAAAAGAAGAGTATGAGTTTGTACTAAATGCAATTGATCAAAGTAAATTGGTTAATACAAAGGATGGAAAGCTGAAATTCAAGAAAAAAAGTGACCATGAAGTAGAGATTTTTTCAAGTGAAAGTATAAAACTTCTTAAATATATAGTTATTGATACGGAGAAGAATACAGTAAAAACATCTCTAGGCGAATGTGAATATTTTGGAGAAATACTGGCATCGCCAGAACAGAAGTTAACTGGTCCTTGGCACGGAAAACAATGGATGTTAAAAAAAGATGACTTAATATATATGTTTTCTTTAGGGAAAATGGAAACAGGAAATAAATCAATTATTGATATTTCGGTGAAAGGTGAATATAAGGGAGAAATTATTAATAAGGAAGAGATATTAGAGTTTTCTTCAGTTTCTTAAATGATAATAAAAAAATCACCTTGCTGTCTAAGCGAAGGTGATTTTTTATTAAATAAACAATCCAGCGATTGTTGCAGATAAAATAGAAGCAAGTGTTGATGCAAATAGCATTTTCCAACCAAATTTTGATACGATGCTTCCTTGTTTTTCAGAAAGGGCACGGATTGTACCAACAATCGCACCAATTTGGCTAATACTTGCGAAGCTAATTAAGAATACTGTAACGATTCCAACTGTACGTGGAGCTAATGTTGCAGTAGCGCCTTTTAAATCAAGGATTGCTACAAACTCGTTTAATACAATCTTCGTACCCATAATACCACCAGCTGGGATAATATCTTGAGTTGGAATACCCATTAAGAATGCGAATGGAGAAAGTATATAACCGAAGATTTGTTGTAAAGTAACAGCATATCCCATTGCACCTGAAGCAGCGCTAATTACGTAGTTTACAACTTCCATAACACCAATGAAGGCAATCATTAACGCAGCAACGATACCAGCTACTTTTAAACCATCAAGCGCACCGTTAATCATAGCGCCGATAAGGCTATCTCCGAATAGGTTTCTATCAAATTTTTGAACCACTTCGTCTTCTTTTTTCGTATCAACTGGTGTTAATAATGAACAAACGATTAAGCTTGAGAATAAGTTTAGCGGAAGAGCCGCTAATACATATTTCGCATCTAACATCATAACGTATGATGCTGTTACAGAGGCAGAAACTGAGCTCATTGCAGAACAACAAATGATAAACATACGGTTTTTATTAAAATGTTGTAAATCATTTTTAATAACGATTAACGCTTCACTTGAACCAAAGAATACAGAATTTACTGCGTGGAATGATTCAACGCGTGGTAAACCAGTAATTTTTGAAAGTGCACCGCCGACAATACGAACGATGAATGGTAAAACACCTAAATAACTAAAGATAGAAAGTAGTGCTGAGAAAAATACGATAATTAGTAATACGTTTAAGAAAAAAACAAAATCTCTTTGAATTCCATTAAAGAGAAAATCGACACCTGTCGTACCAAGTTTAATTAGTTTGTTGAAAACTTTACTAATGAAGATGATAATTTGCTGTCCGATCTTTGTGCCAAACATAAACCAACCGATTAAAATTTGGAAACTAATCATAATAGCAATTGCACGGAAGTTGATTTTACTTCTATTGTTTGACAAAGCAAAGCATAAACCTAAAACGACAATAATACCGATAATGCTCATTACATATTGCATGTAGTTGCCCCTTTCAGAAGTTCGTATAAAGTTTTTACATAAAACGCTCGTTATATTACTAAAAATAAAGTAATGGAAGTTTCATGTCATACGTAAGATGTCTGACCTTTTTGAAAAATAAAAAAAAGACCCCTATGGATTCACTTTCATCTATGAGAGAAAGCTAATCAATAGGAGTCTTTTTTATACATAGGCTAATATTCATTAGTTTTCCCCATAGTCCAGCAATTTAAGGTTGCCGGGTAGAAACTCTCGATCCATATTATCGACTATATATGAGGTAACATCGTCCGTATTAAATTAGTAGTAGCGTAACATTACTAGAGAACTATCGTCAATAGCTTTTTTTCTTCCAATAGAAATAGACCATATAAGTATGATAAAATGTAACGCAGTGTTATGAAAAAGAGAGGTCGGAAAATGAGTATAAAAATGACGCCACCAGTTGAAAAAAACGAGTTTATAGATGTAGTGTTTGAAGATTTAACACATGATGGTGCCGGTGTTGCGAAAGTGAAGGGATATCCTATTTTCGTAAAAAACGGATTACCAGGTGAGGAAGCGCAAATTAAAATTATTAAAGTGAAGAAAAATTTCGCGTTCGGTCGTTTAATGAAGCTTCATCAAGAAAGTCCATATCGTAAAGATGCAGAATGCCCCGTGTACAACGAGTGCGGAGGTTGTCAACTTCAGCACTTAACATATGAAGGACAATTAAAAGCGAAAGAAAAACAAGTACGTGACGTTATGCAGCGCATCGGTGGATTAAGTGATGTTCCTGTTCATCCTGTACTTGGAATGAAAAACCCGTGGGTATACCGCAATAAAGCACAAGTGCCAATTGGAGAACGTGAAGGTGGACTTGTAGCTGGTTTCTATCGTCAAGGAACGCATGACATCATTAATATGGAATCATGCTTAATTCAGGCGGAAGAAAACGATACATTAATTCAAGAAGTAAAACGTATTTGTGAAAAGTACGGTATTTCGGCTTACAATGAAGAGCGTAATAAAGGAACACTTCGCCACGTAATGGCTCGCTACGGACAAGTAACAGGGGAAATTATGCTTGTCTTCATTACACGTACAGCTGAACTGCCAAATAAAGAAGCAATCATTGAAGAAATCGCAGCGAAATTCCCAGAAGTAAAATCAATCGTTCAAAACGTAAATACGAAACGTACAAACGTTATTTTCGGAGACAAAACGACAGTACTGTACGGATCAGAATATATTTATGACTTTATCGGTGACATTAAATTTGCGATTTCAGCACGTTCATTCTATCAAGTAAACCCAGAACAAACGAAAGTGCTATACGATAAAACGTTAGAATACGCAAAATTAAATGGTGACGAAACAGTAATCGATGCCTATTGCGGAATCGGATCAATCTCCTTATTCCTAGCGCAAAAAGCGAAAAAAGTGTACGGTGTTGAAATTGTTCCAGAAGCAATCGAAGACGCAAACCGAAACGCAGCACTAAACAACATGACAAACGCTGAATTTGGCGTAGGAGAAGCAGAAGTAGTCATTCCAAAATGGTACAAAGAAGGCGTAATCGCCGACACAATGGTCGTAGATCCACCGCGTAAAGGCTGTGACGAAGCATTACTAAACACAATCATCGATATGAAGCCAAAACGCGTCGTATACGTATCATGTAACCCCGCAACATTAGCACGCGACTTAAAAGTACTAGAAGAAGGCGGATATAAAACACAGGAAGTACAACCTGTTGATATGTTCCCTCATACTACTCATGTGGAGTGTGTGGCTTGGCTTAAGTTGGTATAATAAAAAAGCAGTTGATATAGAAAAAATCTATACCATCTGCTTTTTGGTTTATAAAAATACCATTCAGCAACGATTTTAGTTAAAATGAATATTGCTGATTTTCACAAAATATAAATGCCCAAATGTACTTTTGCTATTTGGCTTTATATTTTTAAATTGAGAGTTTGAAATTGTATTCATATTGAGAGGATTTGAATTTGAAATGATAGATAATTTTTGGAATGATTTACCACGACCATTTTTCGTACTTGCACCCATGGAAGATGTGACAGACGTTGTTTTCCGTCACGTAGTAAGTGAAGCTGGTAGCCCAGATGTATTCTTCACAGAGTTTACAAACTCGGATAGCTATTGTCATCCAGAAGGTATGAAAAGTGTACGTGGCCGTTTAATTTTTACAGAAGATGAACAACCGATCGTGGCGCATATTTGGGGAGATAATCCTGAATATTTCCGTCAAATGAGTATTGGTATGGCAGAATTAGGATTTAAAGGCATCGATATTAACATGGGTTGCCCTGTACCGAACGTAGCATCAAGAGGAAAAGGTAGTGGTCTTATTCTACGTCCAGACGTTGCGGCAGAACTTATTCAAGCAGCAAAAGCAGGCGGACTACCTGTCAGCGTAAAAACACGACTGGGCTTTAAAGAGTTAAGCGAATGGGAAGATTGGTTAACGCATATTTTCAAACAAGATATCGCAAACCTTTCTATTCACTTACGTACAAGAGAAGAAATGAGCCAAGTCGATGCGCACTGGGAACTAATTCCGGAAATTAAAAAATTGCGTGATCGCATTGCACCAAATACGCTAATAACAATCAATGGAGACATTCCTGACCGTCAAACTGGAATGGAACTTGCTGAAAAATACGGTATTGATGGCGTTATGATCGGACGAGGTATCTTTAAAAATCCATTTGCTTTTGAAAAAGAGCCAAGAGAACATAGCAGTCAAGAACACCTTGATCTTCTAAGACTGCAGCTTGATCTTCAAGATCAATATGCAGAAGTACTACCACGTTCAATCACAGGGCTTCATCGCTTTTTCAAAATTTATGTAAAAGGATTCCCTGGAGCTGCTGAACTAAGAAATCAATTGATGAACACGAAATCAACTGATGAAGTGCGTGCGTTGCTTGATAAGTTTGAGGCGAGTGTTAATGTGGTAGAAGGTAGTGAAACAGTGTAACTTTTGAAAGTTACACTGTTTCATTTTAATTAAGGTGAACCGTATCATAAGTAAGTGAGGTATTCTATGTAAAAAAGGGTAAGAAAAGAATACAGGAGAAAAGTGAAAATGGTAGGTTGGTCTTGATTTTCAATGATAGTATCATTTTTATTTTATTATGCCTATAATTGGAGGCCATGTGAATGTTAAGTGATCAGGCGAGATATTCTAGGCTCGCGAATATAACAAAAATAATAAATACAAAATTAGAACTACGTGAAGTATTGCAGCGTGTAACAATGGCGATATCAGAGGAGATTGTTAAGTGCGACGCTGTTGGAATTTATTTACCCCAGGAAGATGGAACATTTAGAGGGTTTGCAGGAAAACCAGAGACAATAAATGGCGTAACGCTCGATACTCAGGTAATTGATCCTGAAATAGACTTACTGGCAAAAGAAGTTATTGAAACCAAAAAAACCATTTATATTCCTGATACATCAAAGGATCATCGGCCGGATCCGAGACCAGTTGCTGCGTTCAAAATTAAGTCCTTATTAGCTCTACCTATCTCATTTGGGCAAGAGTTATTTGGTCTGGTTTTTTTATTTGATTATGGAATTCCAATGAATTTAACAAATTCAGAAATTCAAAGTGTTGAAGCTTATGTAAATATGGCTGCGGTCGCAATTCAAAACGCAAATAATTTAACACAAAAGGAAAATCTTATTTCCGAGAAGCAGCTGTTACTAAATGTTACCCGTGATTTATCAATGTGTTCCTCGATACAGGAGAGTTTTGATAAATGTTTTCTTTACTTAGGACAGATTTTAGAGAGTAAAAACATGGCTGCCCACCTTTTAGACCCGCTAGACAAAACAACGATTAAAACAACGAAGTTAAGCAAGGATTGTTATTGGACAGAAGCGGATTGGGTGGAGAAAAGCTATGAAGCCAAGATCCAAGAGGTTATTCAAACAAAAAATATAGATAGTAAGGGTCTACTGATGATTCCATTGGTTTCAATGGGAGAAGTATTAGGGGTAATCGTCGTTGGCAAAGAGGGAAAAGCTCACAATTATGATAATTCCCAAATGCAACTGGCAAAATCTATCGTTGATGCCACAGCACCTACGTTTTCCAACTTGTTATATATGGATCGACTTGAAAGCATGGTGGAAGAGCGAACGAGAGAACTAGCTGTTGCTAATGAAAAGGTTACAAGTGTGATTGAAAGTATTACGGATGGATTTTTTACTTTGAATAATACATGGGAATTCACGTACGTAAATAAGCATCAATATTTTCCACAAAGAAAAACAGCAAAAGATGTATTAGGCAAGAATATATGGGAGATTTTCCCGAGTAGCGTTGAAGAAGTTATGTATAAGGAACTTCATCGTGCAATGTCAGAGCGAACTACAGTTTATTTTGAATTTTTTTCTACCTCTGATGAATATTGGCACGAAGTTATTGCATACCCGTATGATGATGGTATTTGTTGTATTTTTAAAAACATAACGGAAAAAAAGCAATATGAGCAGGAATTGAAAAGGTTATCGAACATAGATTTAATAGGGAAAATGGCAGCAGGTATCAGCCATGAGATTAGAAATCCAATGACAACAGTACGAGGGTTTTTGCAGTTATTAAAAGAAGAGCCCACCTATGGGAAACATAATAAGCACTTTAATTTAATGATTGAAGAACTTGACCGTGCCAATTCTATTATTACTGAATTTCTCTCAATGGGTAATACAAGGAAATCGGATTTGCAGATGTTAGATTTAAATTCAATTATCCGCGATATTATTCCTTTAATAAAGATTGATACGTATAATCAAAATAAATATATTCGAGTTGATACAAATGATATTCCGGAATTACTTTTAAATCGTAATGAGATACGGCAATTATTAATCAACTTATACCGTAATGGCTTAGAAGCGATGGACACAGAGAAAGTTCTAACTATTAGCACCTACAAAGAAGGTCGAGATTGTGTGGTGCTTGCAGTGCGGGATCAAGGAAAAGGTATCAGGCCTGAAGTATTAGAGAAACTAGGTACTCCATTTTACACAACCAAAGATAATGGAACTGGATTGGGGTTAGGTGTATGTTATGCCATTGCTGCCCGGCATAATGCGAAAATAGAAATTCAAACAGGCTCGGAAGGTACTACCTTTTTTGTTAAATTTAATTATGAAAATAATGAACAATAACCTCATTTAGATTAGTTACGGTGAACCGTATCACAAATAAAAAGAAAAACCTAAGTAAACACAATCAATATATTTCACCTGAATTTTGCGTAACATTCATGTTTGAGTTGCCCACTAAATTAGAGTTGCATAAAAAGAAATGGACCAACCTATATCAGGTTAGTCCATTTTTAAGTGTGTTAATTAATAGTAAATCCCCATCCGTAATTTTGCGCGATTATCCCACACTTTTTTGCTGTTTTAAAATCATCCCCAAAAGCATTAATCCACCTAAGACTACAAAACCTACCTCTAAAATGTTAAAGTAGTAACTTAACGATATTAATTTATACATGCTAAAAGCATTACTATAATCAACATTTCAGGAGGAAATACAATGGCAATGAGCAACAACGATATATTAAAAAGAGTAAGATACGCTTTAGATATAAGAGATATAGATATGGTAGAAATCTTTGAACTTGGCGGGATGGAAGTAACGAAAGAGGACGTACTTGATATGCTTACAAAAGTAAAGAGAAGTCCACAACATGAAGCGGAAGATGATGATGTAATCGAAGATGAGTACGTATTAACATGCGACATGATGATGCTAGAGGCATTTTTTAATGGATTTATTATTTTAAAAAGAGGGAAGCAAGATCCGAAACCAGGGCAACCGGCACCTGTACAGAGCAAGGAGAGTGCGAATAACCTTCTTCTAAAGAAAATGAAAATCGCACTATCTTTAACGACTGAGGATGTGCTTGATATATTAGATAGCGTAGGCGTTATCGTAACAAAAGGAGAGTTAGGCGCTCTATTAAGAAAAAAAGGCCATAAGCATTACAAAGTGTGCGGCGATAGATACGCAAGGAATTTCATTAAGGGATTAGGTGTAAAGTACAGAGGATAATAAGTTCAGTGAAACAGTAAATGATATAATAGATAGAGTAGGGCGTTTGTGTCCTATTCTTTTTTATTTGTAAAATAATACACTAGGTGATGAAATGGTACATACATATTTAGGTGAGACAATTAATTTTCATATAACTTATAAGAAGAAAAAGTCGGTGCGTCTTTTTGTAGATTCGTACGGAAATGTGGAAGTGCAGGCTCCAAAGGGAACACCTGTTGAATACTTAGTCCAATTGTTAGAGGAGAAATGGGACTGGATTCAGGCAACACGTAAAGAAATGCAGGATCGAGCGCTTGGTCCACAGGAAAAGGATTATGATCAAGGCGAGGGCTTTCTGTATTTAGGGAATACGTATCCGATACAGATTTCTCAAGATGCAAGTATTACGCAAGACAATGCAGTTTTTGAAGGGAATAAGCTACACATTTATGTGAATGAGCTTAAGGATGAGAAAATCCAGCAGGCTTTAAAACGATTTTACTATAAGCAGTGCAAGGCATTAGTAGAGAAGAGTATTAAAGCGTATCAAAGTAACTTTAAAACAAAACCGCGTTCTATTCGTATTACAGATAGTAGTCGTACGTGGGGAACTTGTGATTCGAATTTACAGTTAACATTCAATTGGAAGCTAGCAATGGCACCTCAGAGGGTAATTGATTATGTAGTTGTTCATGAAATGTGTCATATGGTTCATTTAAATCATGATCGCTCTTTTTGGCGTCTTGTCGGGAAGATAATGCCTGATTATAAGGAAATGGAAAACTGGTTAGCGTTATCGAGTTGGAAGATGACGGTTTAGTAATGGGGATTATATAGGTTGCGATTATTGTCAATCCTTGTCGGTAAGTCGATATGTTTCAAAAATCGCCGATATAATTGGGGTTACGGTCGATATATTCAAAAAATCGCTGATATAATTTCATTTACTATGGCATTGTTCACTAAGAAGAGAATAAAAAGGGATGTCGTCCATTCAAATTTTTTAAATAGGTGACATCCTCTTCTTTTTTCATATAGATTATCGTCCAAACTTCACAACGAAATCCCCATCTATTTTCTCCATCTTATATCCACGATACCCCTCTGAAAGTAACGCTTGCTTTTCACTAACATCACTCATCGGAACACTTTTAACATTCGTCCAAACTCTTTCTGTGTCCTTACGCAATTCCTTCACAAAAACATACCGCATACTACCGCCATACTTCTCCTTCAGTGCAGCAATTTCCATCCCTTGCGCAAACTTATCTTTTAAACTAGGGATGTTAAAAGGTGCAACGGTGCAGCAAACGTAATCGTATTTGCTGTCTTCTTTTTGTAATTCATCCATGATGATTGTGGCTAATATTTTTTGCATGCCATTTCCTCGGCAGTTCGGATGAACGTTTGAGATTTCTTGATAGATGACGCGGTGTAGCTGACTTTCTGGTAGACCAATATCAAGCCCTAAATGTTCATCGTCGATAGGAGGGACTAGTAGGGCACGAAATGCGATGAGCTCGTTTTGTATAAACGCACCGATCATCATGCCATTTCCTTCTAGAATGTATTGAAAATCTTCTAGCGAGAGTGGTTGTAAACGACCTTTATCTTCTAGCGCTTCAACTACAACGTTTTGTAATGATAAAATTTGTTCCATATGTTCTAAAGATAGTAATGTAACGTGAAATGGATCGTTGTTTTGTTTTAATTTTCCTTCGTAAAGAGTCGTCATGTGTTAGTCCTCCTTTAGCGTACAACGTCTTGAAAGACGGTTAATTCTTGTAATATATTTTCGTTTATTTCAATGCCGAGTCCCGGCTTTTCGTTTAAGCGAATAAATGGTACGTCGTAATGTAAGTTTCCGATGTCTTTCGTGAATTTTAATGGTCCTGTTAGTTCGACGCTAGTAATGATTTTTTTTGAGAAAGCGACATGGAATCCAGCGGAAGAGGCAACAGATGATTCAACCATGGATCCAACTTGGCATTCAATACCTGCCATTTCAGCTTGATGAGCGAGTTTTACAGCTGGATATATGCCGCCGCATTTCATTAGTTTTATATTCACTTTATCAGCTGCGTCTAATTTAATAATTTGGCGCATTTCACGAGAGCCTTTTAGTCCTTCATCAATCATAAGCGGAAGGTCTGTTTTAGAACGAATGTGAGCCATTGCGTCAATATCATCCGCTATAACAGGTTGTTCAATCCAGTCGATGTTTAAATGACCTAATGAACGAAGTGCTGTTAATGTGTTTGCGCTATTTTTCCAGCCTTGGTTTACATCAACACGAATCGCGATATCATTTCCTACACGTTCACGTACAGCTTCAATTCGTTTTACATCTTCTTTTACATTCGTGCCGACTTTCATTTTGAAAGATTGGTAACCTTTCTTAATCATGGAAGCCGCTTCTTCAGCCATATTTTCTGAATCGGCGATACTTAAGACGTGAGTGACAGGAAATTCTTCATGGTAGCGTCCTCCAATTAATTGATATACAGGTTGATTTAGTTTTTTACCCAGTATATCAAAACAAGCGATATCAATCGCAGCTTTCGCAGTAGGAATACCGTAAATTGTATTGTCCATCATATCGTGTATTTTTTCGATATTCATTGGATTTTTCCCAATTAGAGCAGGAGCTAGTGTATGTTTTAAAACATGGAAAGTACTTTCCCATGATTCACCTGTAACGTGATCATCAGCAACGCCTTCACCGTAACCGATAATACCTTCATCTGTTTCCATTTTGACGATAATAGAAGGCATATCAGAATAAGAACCATAACTAATAACAAACGGATCGCGAAGCGGTAAACGAATTGCGTAAAGGTGAATAGCTGTAATTTTCATTGAATAAAGACCCCTTCCTGTTTACAATGGTTTTGTACATTTGATATAGTTGACGTTAAATAGTCGTTAATTAATGATAAGGAGTTAGAGAAAATGATGATAAAAATTGCAGTTGTCGGTTCAAAAGAGTTTATGGAGAATCTTTTACCTATTGCTCATAAACTAGAAGAGATAGAGATTGATCCATATATTTACCTTCACCCGGCAGAATCTTCTGAACTATTAAAGCGTTTAAAACCTTGTGATGCTATTTTTTTCTCGGGTGCCCTACCTTATTATATGGCAAAAGAAATAAGAGAACAATTACCAATTCCAAGTGTATATTTGCAGCAAGACGAGACAACTGTCGCATCTTCACTCCTTTCTATAATATACCATCAAAGTATTCAACCTCATAAAATTTCAATTGATTTAGTAGATCGTTCGTTTATTAAAAATGTGTTCCATGATATCGGTCTGAAAGAAACTCCGCAAGTGATGGATTATGAAAATGTGTTATGGAGTAATGATGAAATTAAGAGAATCATTGATTTTCATTTAGCTAAATATCAATCAGGAGAGGCTGATTTAGCTTTAACTAGTATTCACGCTGTCTACGATGAACTTCAAAAAATAGGTATTCCTTCAGAGCGTATGATAGATCCAACGCAATCAATTATACATGGATTAAAAGATGCAAAAATAAAAGCTGAGTTAGCAAAAAGCCATTCAGCTACTGTTGGTGCTTGTATTATATCCTTTATAGAGTTACAAGAAAGATCGCTTGAACAATTAAATGTAATTTCAAAAGAATTACGTGGTTCATTTAAACAAGTTGATGAAATGACTTTTATTTTGTATACAACTCGTGGTGATATCGAATCGAGTACAAAAACAAATACGATAGATCGTTTATTTACGAATATAGAAGGAGCTGTATCTATTGGATTTGGTTACGGAAAAACAGTAAATGAAGCGGAACAAAATGCAAAAATCGCTCAAGGTTTCGCAAAAAATAATCCGATAGAACGCTGCTTTTATATACTAACAAGTGATAAGGAATTATTTGGTCCGTTCCCGAAAGAACAGAGAGTACAAAGTTTAAAAAACGATAATCCAGAATTAATGAAAATAGCGAAGGAAACGAAGCTTAGTCCTGCAAACTTGTCAAAAATTATTCAGTTTAGTCAATCGCATCCATCATTGAAATTTACAGCGGCGGATCTTTCTGAGTACTTACAAGTGACTAGGCGATCGACGGAAAGGCTGTTAAAGAAATTAGTTGATTACAGATATGCCAATATTTGCGGCGAGGAAATGCCCTATCAACAAGGGCGCCCTCGCGCAATATATGAGCTGAATTTACCATCGTATTCGTTTCAAAAATTTTAAGCTTCTAGTTGCGCTTTTTGTTTTTTCAATAGGTCTGCTTTTTCAATATCCGATAGCTTTGTAATTGTGAAGCCAGTTATACCATAAATGATTGAAATAATAGGTACGATGAAATTCAATATAGCATAAGGAGCATATTCGAATGCGCCTACACCAAGTGTTGCGAGTATAAATACACCACATGTATTCCAAGGTACGAAAACAGAAGTTAATGTTCCGCCATCTTCTAATGCTCTGGATAAATTTTTAGAATGTAGTCCTTTTTCTGTGTACGCATTTGCATACATTCTTGAAGGAACAACAATCGAAATATATTGTTCAGAGCAAGTAAGATTCGTTGCAAAGCAAGATGCGATAGTAGAAGCGATAAGTCCCTTTGCTGATGTTGCTAATTTCAAAATTTGATTTACAATTGAGCGAAGAATGCCAGTATGTTCTAGTACTCCTCCGAAAGTCATAGCGACAATTGTCATAGAAACTGTATTCATCATAGAGCTTAAGCCACCACGGTTAAATAGTTCGTCTACTAGCTTGTTTCCAGTGTCTATAACAAATCCACTTTGGAGTGCACCGACAGCTGATGAGACAGAACCACCTTGAATAAAGACTTGTGATAAGAATCCTAAAATAACACCTACGAGAATAGCTGGTATAGCAGGGACTTTTTTAGCGACCAATACCATAACAACTACTGGTATAATTAATAGAAAAGGTGAGATAACAAAGTTTTGTTGCAATACTTGTAACGTTTGATCGATGCTTTTTGAATCAATATTGTTATCGCCAAAGCTTCTTCCTAAGAACGCATAAACGATAAGAGTAATAATTAAACCTGGAATTGTAGTAAATAACATGTGACGAATATGTGTGAATAAATCTGTATTTGTTAATCCTGCGGCTAAGTTTGTCGTGTCTGAAAGCGGTGACATTTTATCGCCAAAATAAGAACCGGAAATTATAGCACCGGCAACCATTGGAGCTGGGATTCCCATACTTAGGCCAATTCCCATTCCAGCAACACCAATTGTTCCCATTGTAGACCAGGAGCTACCGATTGCTAATGCAACGATAGAACAAATAATTGTAATTGAAACTAAAAATAGTGATGGAGTTAAAAGTTTTAAGCCGTAATAAATCATAGTAGCGACGATTCCACCGCCAATCCAAGCACCGATCGTTAAACCTACTAGAATAATGATAACGATAGCGGGTAATGCAAGGCGAATTCCTTTATACATCGATTCTTCAATGTCATTCCATTTGTAACCGTATCGCCAAGCGACGATAGAAGCAACGGTTGTACCGATAATAAGTGGGACGTGAGGGCTTTGTTTTAATACAACAATTGTAACCATCATAACTGCAACTGTAATGATAATAGGGATTATTGCTATGCCAAAAGGTATTTCTCTTTTCATAAACTGCCTCCTCATTATGTATGTTTGTATTTTTAGAATTGTCGCAAAATAGACGTTTATTAAGTTATAATAACTAAAGATATATGCAAGCGTCAACAAAAAACAGAAAATAAGGAATGTTCTATCTGTATAAATATCTTTATAAAATGAGTAAATGTTGGTATTAATAGCATTTTAAAATAAATAATTGACTTTTTTCTTAAAATTCAATATGTTCATAAAAACATCTGTTTTTTCAGAAATATAATTAACTTTAATGGTTTGTAATTTGGGAAGGAGAATGAAAAGTTGAAAACATTAGAACTACAAGAGCGTTTAACTGAAATTTTTCAGCATTTACATGAAAACCCTGAAGTAAGTTGGAAGGAATATGAAACGACAGCTTATATTACTAACTTTCTAAAAGAAGAAGGAATTTCATATAAAATATTTGATGATTGCCCTGGCGTGATTGCTGAAATCGGAAGAGGGAATCCAGTTATCGCGATTCGTGCTGATATGGATGCACTATGGCAAGAAGTAGACGGAGAATTTAAAGCGAACCACTCATGCGGCCACGATGCTCATATGACAATTGTGATGGGCCTTATTTTACAATTGAAAAATATGAGATGGGATAGCGGTACTGTTAGATTTATTTTTCAGCCGGCAGAGGAAAAAGGAAATGGTTCCTTAAAGATGGTAGAGAAGGGCGCCGTGGATGATGCAGATTTCTTATTTGGTGTTCATTTAAGGCCAATTGAAGAACTGCCTTTGAAACAAGCTGCACCATCTATTCGTCACGGAGCTGCAGGATTTTTAGAAGGGATGATTCATGGAGATGATGCACACGGGGCACGCCCGCATCAAGGTATAAATGCAATTGATGTCATTTCGATGATCAATATTGGATTGAAAAATATATGGTTATCGCCGCAGACATCTTATTCTGTTAAGATGACGAGATGCCAAGCTGGTGGTGATAATCTAAATATTATTCCAGGTAACGGGCACTTTAGTTTAGATGTAAGAGCAGAAAATAACATATTACTAGATGAATTGAAGCGAAAAATAGAGCAAGTAATTCAGTCAGCTGAATCAATGGGATCTAAACTTTCTTATGAGTGGATCGATCTCGCACCAGGAGCTGAAGTGTCAGAAGAAGCTGAGCGTTTCATGCGGAAAGGCATTCTTGAAGTGTACGGGGAAGAGGGATGTACTGGACCACTGTATACGACAGGAAGCGATGATTTCCATTACTATACAGTGAAAAGACCCCATTTAAAAGCTGTCATGCTTGGACTAGGGGCGAACTTACAACCTGGATTACACCATCCGTATATGAAGTTTGATCATAGCTGTATAATGGATGGAGTAGAAATATTGAAACAAACTGTATTGAAAGTATTGGAGAACAGGGGCTAGATAGCTCCTGTTTTTTTGTAGGGATTTGTCGTTAAGTCGATATGTTCGATTTCGCGATAATATAATTTCACGTACCAATTAATTTGATAAAAATGAGCATTCAGTACGTGGTGTATAATAATAGTAATATTTCTTAATAGGAGCAAACGAATGAACGAACAATATTACGATGCTGTATTAAATATAAAAACTGTCGGAGAGCAAAAAGGATTTAATAAGTCTATGCATTATCACCGTTATGAACCGACGCCATATAGCGGATTAGATGAGTTATTGAATCAATATGAAATAACAAGTAGCGACCAGGTTGTAGACTTTGGATGCGGTAAAGGGAGATTAAATTTTTACATGCACCATAAGTGTGGTGCTTCGGCGGTTGGAATTGAAATGAATGAAGAGTTTTATAAAGAAGCAATGGAAAACCGTGAGCGTTATGCCAGGAAGGTAAAAAACAGTAAAGATAAAATTGGGTTTGAATGTTGTTTAGCACAGGAATATGAGATTGATCCACGTGATAACCGATTTTATTTCTTCAATCCATTTTCTGTACAAGTGTTTATGAACGTAGTAAATAACATTTTGCTTTCAGTGGAAGCGGTGGAGAGAGAAATTGATATTATTTTATACTACCCTTCTGAAGATTATATTTTCTTCTTGGAGAATCAGACTGCTTTTGAATTGAAGAGAGAGGTTAGATTGCCGGGTGCTTATGAGAAGAATGGGAATGAGAGATTTTTAGTTTATACATTAGGATTATAAAAAAAGCAGGTGCCAAGGCACCTGCTTTTTTAAAACTCACATCTATATAATTAGTTACGGATTAAGTAATCAAATGCACCTAAAGCTGCATTCGCACCTGAACCCATAGAGATGATGATTTGTTTGTACGGATTATTTGTACAGTCACCTGCACCAAACACTCCTGGTACGTTTGTAGCGCCGTGCTTGTCTGTTACGATTTCACCGCGAACGCGTTCAACTGTTTCGCCTAACCAGTCTGTGTTTGGCACGAGACCGATTTGAACGAATACACCTTGTAATTCAACATGGTGTACTTCTTCAGTTTCACGATCGATGTAAGAAATACCGTTTACTTTGTCAGTACCAGTAATTTCTTTCGTTTGAACGTTTTTCAGAACAGTTACGTTAGGTAAGCTGTTAAGACGTTCTTGTAATACAGCATCAGCTTTTAATTCTGGCATGAATTCAAGAACAGTTACGTGCTTAACAATACCTGCTAAGTCAATAGCTGCTTCAATACCAGAGTTACCACCGCCGATAACCGCTACATCTTTTCCGATGAATAATGGACCGTCACAGTGTGGGCAGTATGCTACACCTTTGTTTTTGAACTCAGCTTCACCCGGTACACCAACATTACGCCAGCGAGCACCTGTTGAAACGATTACGCTCTTACTTTTCAGAATAGCGCCGTTTTCAAGTTCCACTTCAATAAGTTCTTTTTTCTCTAAACGTTTCGCACGTTGTAGATTCATTACATCGATGTCGTATTCTTTTACGTGCTCTTCAAGACTTGCTACTAGCTTAGGACCTTCAGTGCGTTTTACGCTGATGAAGTTCTCAATACCCATAGTATCCATTACTTGACCACCGAAGCGCTCAGCAACGATACCAGTGCGGATGCCTTTACGTGCTGCATAAATTGCTGCACTTGCACCAGCTGGGCCGCCACCAACAACAAGAACATCGTATGGATCTTTATCAGAAAGCTCTGATGCATCTGGACCGTTACCCATTTTAGCTAAAATTTCTTCAAGTGTCATACGACCGCTTCCGAAAGATTCGCCATTTAGGTAAACAGTTGGTACTGCCATGATGTCTTTACTTTCTACTTCCTCTTTAAATGCAGCGCCATCAATCATAGTATGTGTAATACCAGAGTTTAGAACGCTCATCACGTTAAGAGCTTGTACAACATCAGGACAGTTATGACAACTTAGGCTGATATAAGATTCAAAATGATATTCGCCTTGAATGTTTTTGATTTGATCGATTAATTTTTGTTCAACTTTTGGAGCACGTCCACTAACTTGTAGTAAAGCTAACACTAATGAAGTAAATTCGTGTCCTAATGGAATACCAGCGAATACGACACCAGTGTCTTCACCAGGGCGATTTACGCTAAAGCTTGGTGTTCTCTCTAGTTCAACTTTTTCTACTGTAATCTTAGATGACATAGTAGCTAATTCATCTACTAGAGATAACATATCTTTAGATACGTTATCGTCTCCTGCGCTTACTTTAAGTAAAATATCGTTCTCCATTAACTGAAGGTATTGGGATAGTTGTGTTTTTATATCTGCATCTAGTATCATTTTGATCGAACTCCTTAGATTTTGCCTACAAGGTCAAGGCTTGGTTTAAGTGTTGCAGAACCCTCTTGCCATTTAGCTGGGCAAACTTCACCTGGGTTGTTACGTACGTATTGAGCTGCTTTAATTTTGTTAACAAGGATGCTTGCGTCACGGCCGATACCGTCAGCATTGATTTCCATAGATTGGATAACGCCGTCTGGATCGATGATGAATGTACCACGAGCAGCAAGACCTTCTTCTTCCATTAAAACGTTGAAGTTTGTAGTGATTGTGCGAGTTGGGTCACCAATCATAATGTATTCGATTTTGCCGATAGTTTCTGAGCTATCATGCCATGCTTTGTGAGTGAAGTGAGTGTCTGTAGATACAGAGTATACTTCAACGCCTAAGTCTTTTAGAGTTGCATATTGGTTTTGTAAGTCTTCAAGTTCAGTTGGACAAACGAATGTGAAGTCTGCTGGGTAGAAACAAACCACGCTCCATTTTCCTTTTAAACTTTCGTCAGTAACTTGGATAAATTCTCCATTATGGTAAGCATTAGCTTTAAACGGTTTTACTTCTGTGCCGATTAATAACATATTAAAATTCCTCCTAAAGGTTGGTTTTGAGCATCGGAAATTAGTTTGCTCATAAAATATATTTTTTAATTAACTATAATAATTCTAATTCGATATTAATTATCATATAGAATTGGTTATTTTGTCAAGAGAATAAACCAACTTTATATCAATTTAATTAATATTTATTCTCAATTGAGATGGTGAAGCAGTTTGGCAGTGATAGAATAGAAAATTTAGTTTTAAATGAGTCAGTATAATCAAAGGTGGAAGGTAGTTTAAATTTAAGTTTGAAACATATAGATGATAATTAAATATTTTGAGGAAAGATGTTTTAGTAGGTTATGTGTTTGAAAGGTAACTTCTTATTTTATTGTACAAAGAATTATGAGATAAATAAAACAAAATGAATCGAAATCTTTTTGAAAAATTGTTGTTATCTTAATTGTTCATTTATTTGACATATATCGAAGCGTAAACTGTTTAGCGGGGAGTTAAGGGAAAAGAAATGCTCACCCTCTTTTGTAAAATTAAAGTATAAAAAAAATTAAAAAATCCCCCTATCAAGCAATCTTACGCTTGATAGGGGGATTTTTTAATTCATTTTTAATGTGTGTAGGGCGTTATGTATATTGCTGTTCAGTGTTTCGAAAAATGTACGTAATTTAGAACTTAAATGATTGTTTTTATGGATAAATATTTTTTCAGCAACGAGTAGTTCGCCATGTATACCAAAACATTGCATGTGCACGGATATTTCTTCGTTATTTTCATGAATGGTTGGGAAAACGTAATGGAATGCTGAGCTTGGGATCATGTACTCTTTGATTGTATAAATGTCAGAATCGCAATTTGGTGTATGTTTTATATAAATTTTTACACTGTCTTTTGTGACGATAAATTCTAACATGGTGCATTTTATAAGGTTAGGATCGAAATCATTGGATTCTTGTAAATATAAATTAAAATTCGTCCTGTCGGAAATGGATTCAATGTTTGTAAGCATAATGTCTTGTTTAGTGTGAATATTCATTTTGTTCTCCTTGTATGTAGATAGTAAGAAAATATTTTTATGAAATGGGATAATACTTTAAATGTTATTTATTTCTATTCATTAATGTATCAAACGTTTCTCTCAAAAATCTCTCAAGGGATTTGTTATAAAAAAGAAACCTGTTTCAGCTTAGAAACAGGTTTCTTAAAGTTGTATATTTTGAAGTTTGTAAGCCCATAAATATCCTTTGGACTCTAATAATAGTTCATCAGTATTGTATCTTTCTATAAATTGAACTGTGTGGTTAATCTGTATTCCATAACCATCAGTTGTACGCTCAATTTTGAGAGGGATATTTAGCTCGCTAAATAGTTGCCGTATTCGATAAATAGTATTATACAAATTTGCTAATGCACGTTTTTCATCTATGTTAGGCCAAATATCATCAAGGATCTGCCATTTTGAAACAGTTTTTTCTTTATGGAGAAGGAAGTAATAAAAAAGCTCTTCAGTAACACGGGTAGGCCACTTTAGTGATTGATGGTCTTTTTTTATAAAGGCATTACCGTACAGTTGTACTTGAAGGGTATTTGAAATTTTTTGTTGATTTGGAACACCGTAATATTTTTTTAGACGGTAATCTAAATCTTGTACAGCACTAGGTGTTAACGGTTTTAATATATAATCGAGAGCTTGTACCCGAAAAGCTTCTAAAGCATAGTTGGGATAAGCGGTAGAAAAAATAATTGGAACATCAATACCGTCATCTACTAATTTCTTAGCAAGTTCAATTCCTGTCATTTTAGGCATTTCAATATCTAGTAAAATAGCGTCTAATGTATAATGCGGAAGCATTTTTATTGCCTCTAATGGTGACTGGAAAGTATCAATAATTTGAAATCTGCCATGTTTTGTTAATAAATGATTATGTAAATCTAAAATAGGCTTTTCATCCTCTATTATTACTATTCGCCACACTATGTTCTCTCCTTTAATGGAATCGTTACATTAATAGTTGTTCCTTTATTTTCAATAGAATAAATCTCTACAGTTCCATTGGAAAACTTTCGAACACGACGTAAAACATTGGAAAATCCAATTCCTTGGTTCTGAAGAGTCCCATTTAACAAATTGTGTATGGTTGTTTCTGACATCCCAATACCGTTATCTATTACTTGTATAAATAAAATTTCTTTTATTTGTTTTATATTAATTTGTACATGACCGTTTCCTTCTTTCTCAAATAGACCGTGGCGTATTGCATTTTCCACAAGTGGTTGTACGAGTAAATTAGGTATATATATTTCATCTAAAGATTCAATAATGTCAACTTCATATGAAAAAGAAAGACGTTCGCCAAATCGTGCCTTTTCAATTTCTACATATGCTTGAATGATAGAAATTTCTTTTTGTAATGTAGAGTAATTTGTTTCGTTTCCAGATTCAAATATATAGCGTAAGTAAGAGCTTAGCATCGTTAGGAGATGTGCAGCACGTTCGCTATCTGTATAACAAAATGAAATAATATTACTCATTGCATTATATAAGAAGTGTGGTTTAATTTGTGCCTGTAGAAAGGCCATTTCATTTTCAAATGCTTGCAGTATCGCTTCTTTTGTTTGGAAAATAGTATGTAATCTAGCTAATAGCAATTGTTTTGTACAAGGTTTGACTAAGTAATCAGTTATTCCACTTGCAAATAAATGATCTACATGCGTTGGATAATCTTTTGAACTTAACATTAGAATAGGTAATTCTAATACTGATGTTTTTTGGCGTATGTGTTTAGCTAGTTCGACCCCTCCAATCTCAGGAAGAGTTTCATCTATGATAAGAAGCGCGAAATCTTTCGTGTTCTCTAACAAGAAAATAGCTTCTTGAGCTGAATGGACAGTGGTAATATTGTATTTTTCTGCTAGTAAAGATTTTAGCACCTCTGTATGTATGACATCATCATCTACAATTAAAATTTTTGGCTGGTGACTAGTATTTACTTGAGAAACTTCTTTAAAATCATGTTGTTTCTGTAAAATAGTATGTATTTCTTTATATTCATAAAAAGGAACTTGTATTTTAAATAGGATAGAAGTTTTATAGTAATCTACTTGTAAATGTCCATCCATACGTTCTAGCAGTTCTTTACTTATTAATAAACCAATTTCAGTACGAGTATCCTCATAAGTAACAATAGAATTGCTAGTAGCTTTAAAGGTTAAATGAATATTTTCTCCTATATGCTGAGCATCAATAATAATTTTCCCATCTATTGCATAGTAACAACATTCTTCTAAAATACGATAAAGAACTTGTGTTAATCGATCTTCGTCTACTAGTCCGTGTAAATTATTTGGTACATATTCTTGATATGTAATATGTTTTCTTGAGAGAGCTAGTTCCATTAATTTATAAACATGATTCAGAACCATTTTTATATTTGTTGATCTTGCTGCAAAAGAATAATCATGAAATTTAATTTTTGTGAAATCTTGTAGATCATTAGTAAGGTATAGTAAACGCTCTGTAAGTTGTTCTAATAAATGTAGCTCATTTGAATGCTTCTCTTTTTTATCATTAGCTTTTACAGATTTAATTAAATTAATTGCATGGTATAAAGGGTCTTTTAATTCTTGTGTCGTTACTTTTAAAAAAGAATCTTTTGTTAAATGAATAGCTTCTAATTTTTTTGATAAGTGCTCGGCCTCCTCGGTACGATTAATAAAACGTGTTCCTAAAAAAACATTCATCATGATAATGAACCCTAGTAGCCCAAAGCGGTTAAATATATTACGACCTGATGCAAAAAGTTGTTCGAGTGTACCGCTAAAAAGAAACATAAATAGAGTAAGTAACATCAGGGTGAAAATTAAAATTTCGTTTTTACTAATAATCCACCTTTTTTGTACGATGAGCTGAGTCATTCTTAGGATAATCCACAACAACATTATATTCATATAAAAAAAGAATGGTGTTTGTAGATTTGAGAGCGACCGAGCTGGAAATAAGATGATTCCTACGCTATAAATAGCGAAAGGTGAAAATAATAAAAGCAGTTGTTTTTTATTTATAATAGTCGGCATAGTTTTTGAAATGAAAAATGGTAATAAAATGGCACTAAAAAATGTAATAGAGTCCTGTAATCGAAAATAAAATTCAAAAGGGATATTAGGAACAGCACGAAGTAATATACGTTCTCCACGTGTCATAACAATTAGTGCTAGGCTTAGGAAATAACAACCGCTATAAAAAAAGCCATCATCTTTTTTACGTAACAAAAAGATAGTAAGATGGAAAATACTAAAAACTAATAATATGGAAACAGCTGTCCATTCGATATTTGTATCTTCTGCTACGTCTTCTTGCATCGCTTTAGCATCACCGAAATCGATTGGAAAAATAATACCTCCGCGTACATTGTAAAAATTTGAAACGTGAATTGTTATGAGTAACTCTTTTGTTTTCGGCTTTAAATAAATTTCATATGATGGATTTTCAGGTTTTGTAGATTCTTTTGATTTTCCAATCTGACCTATTTCAGAAACTTTTTCGCCGTTTACATAAATGGTATGGGCGGACCAAATGTTTCGAATTCGAAAACCAACTTCAGAAAAATGCTTAGGTAGCTCGATCTTTAATTGGTACGAACCGTATTGTGCTTTGGATTCCCACTGTCCAGGCACAAGTTGATTTGGAGCTTTTTCTTGAAAGTGGTTCAAAACCACAAATTCATTTGGGGTGAATTTCCATTCGCCTGCTAAAGATAATATTTTCGCATTTGAAGGAAGGTCACTTAAGTTGATTGTCCCATTTTGTGCACGTTTTTGAATGAGATTTGTATCACTATCTCGAAAGTTAATATGTATCATTAAAAACATCATCATAGTGATGAGAAGCCAACCAATGGCTTGTTTCCACATGGAGTAATCACCTCTTCTTCAATAATATATAATAAAATTTCCAATATTTAAATTGTATATATTAAATATAAAGATTTAATGTATTTGCATGTTATGGAATCCGTGGTTTTTAACGACTTATCCTGTAATGTGCAGGAAATAATGTTCTAACTGAAAGCTCAAAGGTAAAGAAAGGGGTTAGATGAATACAGCTATTGTAAGTATTGGAGTGGTGCAAACGAATCATCAGTTGGACTGGAATTTCCCTTTATTTAGAGAAGAAAAACTAAGAAAATAGAAGCATTGACTCCCATTTTTAACAAGATATAATAAAACCTAGATATATCTTTCAAAAAGAAGAAGATATAATATAGGGTGAAAAAATTTAACTTATTATTTTTTATAGCTTTTAGAAAACGTTTACATTTGGTATGGAGGGGAAACCATGTCTAAGTTCACGAAGTATTTTTTAATGGAAGCTAAAGATGTGATTGCATATGTGCAAGAGAAATTACCTAAGTTCGAGCATGCGAAGGGGCTAAAATGTAAAGAAATAGGTGAGGGTAATTTAAATTATGTGTTCCGCGTTTGTGATGAACAGAAGAGCATTTCTGTCATTGTAAAACAAGCTGGGGATACAGCGCGTATTTCAGATGAGTTTAAGTTGTCGACGAATCGAATCCGTATAGAATCAGATGTTTTACGATTAGAAGGAGAATTAGCACCTGGACTCGTGCCAAATGTATATTTGTTCGATAGTGTGATGAATTGTTGCATGATGGAAGATTTATCAGATCACACAATATTGCGTACAGCACTCATAAATCATCAAATGTTTCCGAGGCTTGCTGATGATTTAACTACTTTTATGGTAAATACCCTTCTATTAACATCAGATGTTGTAATGAATCATAAAGAGAAGAAGGAACTCGTGAAGAATTATATAAATCCTGAGTTATGTGAGATTACAGAGGACCTCGTATATTCAGAGCCATTTACAAATCATAATAAACGCAACGAATTGTTTCAATTAAACGAAGGATGGATTAGAGAGCTTATTTATAGTGATAAAGAGCTTCGTATGGAAGTAGCAAAACTTAAGTTTTCTTTTATGACGAATGCACAAGCGCTGCTTCACGGTGATTTACATACTGGTTCTGTTTTTGTAAAAAGTGATTCTACAAAGGTTATTGATCCTGAATTTGCTTTTTATGGACCTATGGGATATGACGTTGGGAATATAATGGCGAATTTAATGTTTGCATGGGTGAATGCAGATGCAGTGATGCAATCTAGTATTGAGAAAGATACATATATGAACTGGATAGAATCTACCATGATAGATGTAATTGATTTATTTAAGAAGAAGTTTTTAGATGCTTGGGATATTCATGTAACAGAGATTATGGCGAAGGAAGAAGGTTTTAACCAAGTTTATTTACAATCTGTATTAGAGGATACAGCTGCAGTGACGGGTCTTGAGTTAATTCGTCGTATTGTTGGTCTAGCGAAGGTGAAGGATATGACTTGTATTGAGAATGATGCAGCGCGTGCTAGAGCGGAGCGAATTTGTCTTCAGGCAGCGAAGAAGTTTATTTTACAAGCGAATCAATATAAAACAGGTAGTAGCTTTGTAGAAACGTTAAAAAAACAGTCAATGCATAGTGCGAAATAAGGGGAGAAGATGATGGCAGAGCAATTAATACCAATTCAGTGGAAAGATGATGCTTTAGTGTTATTGGATCAAACGGTATTACCGAACGAAATAGTCTATGAATCTTTTAAAACGGCTGAGGGTGTGTGGGATGCGATTCAAGTAATGAAAGTACGAGGAGCGCCGGCAATAGGTGTTTCAGCAGCCTACGGTGTGTATTTAGGAGTAAAGGAAGTTGCGGAAAGTTCGGCGGAAGAATTCATAGCGGAAGTAAAAAAGGTATGTGCATACTTAGCGACATCAAGACCGACGGCAGTAAATTTATTTTGGGCGCTTGAAAGAATGGAAAGTGTCGCGAAAGAGAATGCTCACTTATCAATTGCGCAGTTGAAAGATAGATTATTAGAAGAAGCAAAAGAGATTCATAGAGAAGATGAAGAAATTAACCGTCAAATTGGAGAACATGCATTAACATTATTCCATGATGGCATGGGGGTATTAACGCATTGTAATGCAGGTGCGTTAGCAACGACTAAGTATGGTACTGCGACAGCTCCAATGTACTTAGCGAAAGAAAAAGGATGGGACTTAAAAATCTATTCAGATGAAACACGTCCTAGATTACAAGGTTCAACGTTAACAGCATTAGAACTACAGCGAGCGGGAATCGATGTAACGGTCATTACAGATAATATGGCAGCAATGGTCATGTCACAAGGGAAAATCGATGCGGTAATCGTTGGATGTGACCGCGTAGCAGCAAATGGGGATGTAGCAAATAAAATTGGAACATTAGGCGTATCTATTTTAGCTAAATACTACAACATTCCGTTTTATGTAGCAGCACCAACGCCGACAATTGATTTGAAAACACTGACAGGAAAAGAAATTCCAATTGAAGAAAGGGATGCTTCTGAAGTAATCAATCGTTTCGGACAATACTCTGCTCCGCAAGAAAGTAAAGTATACAATCCGGCATTTGATGTCACGCCATATGAAAATGTAACAGCGATTATTACGGAAAAAGGGATTGTGGAAGCACCGTTTACGGAGAACTTAAAAAAGCTATTTTAGTAAGTAGATATATAGTCAGTCATCATAAGCTTCATACTTAGGGGGATGTATATGTTATTACAAAACGAAAGAGAAGAAGTTGTAGCGTACGGAAAGAAAATGATTTCTAGTGGTTTAACAAAGGGGACTGGCGGTAATATTAGTATTTTCAATCGTGAACAAGGTCTTGTTGCAATTAGCCCAAGTGGTCTAGATTATTATGAAACGACGCCTGAAGATGTAGTTATATTGAATTTAGATGGTGAAGTGATAGAAGGAGAGAGAAAACCATCAAGCGAATTAGATATGCACCTTATCTATTATAGAAATCGTGAAGATATAAATGCGCTTGTACATACACATTCTCCTTATGCGAAGACAATCGCATCATTAGGATGGGAACTTCCTGCTGTATCATATTTAATTGCTTTTGCAGGTCCGAATGTTCGCTGTGCACCATATGAAACATTTGGTACGAAGCAATTAGCAGAGGCTGCTTTGGAAGGAATGATTGATCGTCGTGCAGTTTTACTTGCGAATCATGGTTTAATGGCTGGTGCAAATAATATAAAAATGGCGTTTACTATTGCAGAAGAAATAGAGTTTTGTGCTCAAATTTATTATCAAACGAAAAGTGTCGGAGAACCGAAATTACTGCCAGAAGACGAGATGGAGAATTTGTCGAAGAAGTTTGAAGGGTATGGACAGCAGTAGAATGAAATGAAAACACCCTCAAGAAAAAATCTTGAGGGTGTTTCTTACACTTTCTTGAGCAACAAATACATAAAGTAAGGTGCACCAATTAAAGCAACGACAATACCAGCTGGAATACCGCTAGGTTCGACGATATTTCGTCCAATTGTATCCGCTAGTAGTAATAACCATCCGCCGATTAAAACGGCGATAGGGATGAATATTTGATGCCTTGGACCTACTAAAGATTTGGCGATGTGAGGAGCCATAAGTCCGATAAAGCTAATGCCTCCTGTTACGGAAACAGCAGCGGCAGCAAGTGCAACGGCTGCGATTAATAAGTATCTTCGTTCTTTTTCAATTTCAATTCCAACACCGATTGCTACTGGTTCGTTTAATGCTAGTATATTTAATCGATTTGCTTTATAGAAGACAAATGGGATTAATACGATTAGCCATGGAAGCATTGCTAAAACAAATGTCCAGTCATCTCCCCAAATGTTTCCGGCAATCCATTTAGCGATAAAGTCTACTTTCATACGATCTGCAGATGAAATAAGTACAATCATCGCGCCAGATAGTGCAAAGGAAAAACCGATGCCGGTTAATGTTAATCTTATTGGCTGAAGGCCTGTGGATTTGCTATATGAAAATACGTAAATTAGAACAGCTGTTAGAAACGCACCGATAAATCCAACGACTGGTAGTAGGTAAAGAAATGAACCTACGTCTATCGGGAAGTATAGAAAGAAAACAGAAACTGCAACACCAGCACCAGCGTTAATGCCGAGAATACCAGGTTCAGCTAAATCGTTTCGGGTAATACCTTGTAATATAGCACCTGATAAAGCGAGTGCCATACCGGCTAATAATGTAATGACGATTCTAGGTAGCCTTAAAGAATATAAAACGAATTCTTCTTTAAATGTACCTTGTCCCATAAGTGTTGGGATTAATCTGTCATAGGAGAGAGCGGCAGAACCGAGTCCCATTCCAATTACAATTGTTGTGATGGTAAGTATGAGTAATGCAAGTATGATAAGGCGTTGTTTCTTTAGAATAGATTGCATCATGAGAAAGTTCTTCCTCCTTTACGTACAATAAATAGGAAGAATGGTAATCCTACAATTGCGACGATTGCAGCAACTGGTGTTTCATATGGAGCGTTAATTGTACGTCCGATTGTGTCTGCGAGCAGCATAAAAGAAGCACCAGCAATCGCTGACATCGGTATAACAAAACGGTAATCTGGTCCAACGATTGGACGAACCATATGGGGTACCATAAGGCCGATAAATGCCATGTTTCCGACAAGTGCTACAGAAGCACCAGCAAGTAAGATAATAATGATAAATAAAATCGTTTTAATAACGATTATTTTTTGACCGAGTCCAACGGCAACTTCTTCACTGAAACTAAGAACTGTTAATTTCTTTGCAAGTAAGATAGCGATAAATATACTTATTGAAATAACCGGAATAATAATTTTTAATTGGCTCCAACTCGTTCCAATTACGCCCCCAGCCGTCCACATTGATACATCTTGTGAAATTTTAAAGTAAATGCCAACACCTTCTGAGATTGCAAGTAGAAATGCTGAAACAGCAGCACCAGCTAATACAATTCGAAGAGGAGAAAGTCCGCCCTTTTTCACCATGCCAATTCCAAATACCATAATAGCGCCAATTGCAGCACCGATAAAGCAAGCTAGTGTTAAGTAAAGGTAGCTTATAGAAGGATTGAAGGCAAGTGTTAGTGCAAGTGCAGCATTTGCGCCACCAGTTAGGCCAAGTAATCCAGGATCGGCAAGTGGGTTTCGCGTTAATCCTTGCATAATTGCACCAGAAACAGCGAGTCCAGCTCCTACAAAAATAGCAGCAACTTCACGTGGTAAACGTATTTCACGAAGGATGGATAGCTTATCTCCTTTAGCAGAGGAAGTAAGTGCTAACCATACGTCTTTTATAGAAGTATCTGCAGCGCCTAACACCATTGCAAACATAAAAATAAGAAAGAATGCAATGATACTCAAAATTAATTTGTATGTAAAAGCGTTGGAACGTAGGTTGTCTTGCTCTTTTTTCATCAGTTTCACATCTTTTCTTTTCATAGAATAAAGGAAGAGGAATTCTTAAATTAAGAATTCCTCATGTTTGTATTATTGACCAAGAAAGCTCTTCTTGAAGAAGTCTAGTTGGAAATCTAATGTAAGTGGATCATTGAAATAGAATTCCATCATGTTTGCTTCATATACACGATTATTTTTTACTGCCGGAATGTTTTTATATGATTCTGTCTCTTGGAATGAGTTATCAGTATCTTTGTTTTTACTTACGATTAAGTAATCACCAGCAAACTCAGGTAATACCTCAGTAGATAATGCGTAGTATCCTTCTTTTAAAGCTTTTTCTTTTACTTTTTCAGGCATTTTTAATTTCATTTCTTGGTAAAGAATTTCTGTTCCACGGCCCCAGTTTTCGCCGTATACGTAAAGCTGCTTGTTGAAGTTTTCAACAACAGAAACGGTTGCATCTTCACCGATCTTCGCTTTAATGTCTTTTCCAGCTGTTTGTGCGCGTTTCTTGAAATCATCAACCCAAGTTTTTGCTTCTTTTTCTTTATTTAATAATTTACCGATTTCTAAGTGTTGTGTTAAGTAATCAACTTTTCCGTAAGTGTATGTTACAGTAGGAGCGATTTTCTTTAACTTATCAACATTTTTAATATTTGATAAACCAATGATTAAATCTGGATTTAATTCAGCAATTTTTTCAACATTCTCATCTGATACTTCAGCGACATTTTTCAGTTTGCTATCAAAACGTGGGTTTTGTTTAGACCATGAATCTACCCCAACAAGATTTACACCTAATGACATTACGTTACCAGCGAATGATGATAGGACAACAACACGTTGTGGATTTGCTGGAACTTCAACTTTACCATTTTCAGATTGGTATGTAATTGTTTCTGATTTCTTACCTTTTGCGTCGTTCTTCTTGTCTGTTGAACCATTGCTACAAGCACTCATAACAAGGACGAACAGAACTGTTAGTGAAATGAATAATTTTTTCATCGTCTTGCTCCTTTTGATAGATGATATGTGATATACAATAAATTGTTTAGCTTTGATCTTTTGAAAAGTTAGTGGTAATACAAAAGTCTTATTAACAATCTTGAACTTGAGATTTTACCATATAGTATTCACCATAGTAATAGAAGAAGATGTAATCTCACAGTTGCTAATAATTAACAAATTGATAATGATTATCACTATTGATTCTTTAAATACTATAATTTTATATAGGTGTATTGTCAATAGTGATTTTGATTGTAAAATTTATAAAAACAAGTTATATTTTATTGAGAATGATAATCAATTATTAGTAGCTGAGGAGTGACACGAATGAATCAAGAAGAATTGTTTGATGTAACTGTGATAGGCGGAGGACCTGCAGGGCTTTATTCAGCTTTTTATAGTGGACTAAGAGAGATGAAAACGAAAATAATAGAATTTCAACCACAGTTAGGTGGAAAAATACATGTTTATCCGGAGAAAATGATTTGGGATATTGGCGGATTATTACCGGTTACTGGTGATAAATTAATTGAGCAACTTGTACAACAAGGATTAACATTTCAGCCTGAAGTTGTATTGAATACAAAAATAGAATCGATTATTCGTAATCAGGATGGCATTTTTACATTAAAAACAAGCTCTGGGGAAGAACATTTTTCAAAAACAGTGATCGTCGCAACTGGGAGTGGTATATTGAATCCACAAAAGCTATCAATTGAAGGTGCGGAGAGATTCGAAGTCTCAAATTTAAATTATACAGTTAAATCGTTAAAACGTTTCAAAGATAAAACGGTAATTATTTCAGGTGGAGGGAACTCCGCAATTGATTGGGCGAACGAATTAGAACCAATCGCAAAAAAAGTTTATTTAACATATAGAAAAGAAGAATTATCTGGTCATGAAGCACAAGTAAAACAACTTATGAACAGTTCAGCAGAATGTTTCTTTAATACATCGATTACAAAATTAATTGCTGGTGATAACCATGAAGCGATTGAATATATAGAATTAACAAATCATGAAACTGGAGAAATTTCTCATTTATCTATCGATGAAGTTATTATTAATCATGGATATGAACGCGATATAACATTATTAGAAAATAGTGAGCTAGATGTTGCTATTGTTGACAATTATTATATTGCGGGGAATGCAAATAGTGAGTCCTCGGTAGACGGATTATATGCCGCTGGAGATATTTTAAAGCATGAAGGGAAATTGCATTTAATCGCAGGGGCATTCCAAGATGCTGGAAACGCTGTGAATAAAGCGAAACAATTTATTCAACCTGATGCAAGTGAGTACGGAATGGTTTCTTCTCATAATGAAGTATTTAAGAAGAGAAATCGAGAATTGATTAAGCAGATGATGAAATAATAAAGGAACAAGTATACCCCCATTTACATCTCTATTTCTATGGACGAGAGATACAAATGGGGTTTTTCCTGTTTACTATATTTTCAATCATTTTCATGACACCGTTTTCATTAGTTCATGTCATATGAATGTATTTCTATAAAAAGGGAATACAAAGACTTGAACATTTTATTTGTAAATCTTTCTAGGAAACAATGAATCTATAGTTGGTTTGTGCGGACCATTATTAAATTATGCGGTCCCTTTTGTCTGTTCATTAGGAAATGGAATATTTTGTATAGAAACAATATATTGTTTTCCATGTTGTCGAGCTAATGATTCTAATATTTGACGAACGCGTTTTGTAAGATTGCCTTGTTTTTTTATAGCTTCACAATATGCATCATAGAAAACGTATTTAGCCCAAAGGAAATCATCTTGTTGGAATAAGAAATGATTTTTGTACCATTCACCAATCGTATGATAACAATTATTTTCATGTACTGCTGCACTTTGTGAAAGAATACGATCGGATAAAGACTTAGATAGATGAGAAATTGTGTTTTCTGTTTCAACTCGTAATGTTTTTTCTAACATTGTAATGATGTGACGAGTAGCCATATGTTAACTCTCCTTTGTGTAAATGGGTAATACCATTCTATATTTAAAAAATACTTACTATACTATTATACAATATATGGAATGCATCTACCTGCTTTTTAATTTGTATTTACAAAATCTTTTTTATTTGTTTACAAAAATAAAGTAAGATACATTATGTATATGAAAAAATAATAAAGGAATGAACACATTGTATATAACGATAGAAGAGGCTGCGGAGTATTTGAAATTACCAAAATCGTATGTTGAAGACTTAATTCAGCAAAAGAAAGTTCGTGCATTGTTTGATGGAGAGCAATATTTAATAAATAAGGAACAGTTTAATACACATTTAGAACAAATGGAGAAATATAAGCAGTTAGTGGAAGAAATATTAAATGAACCAATTCCAGAAGATATGGATGTTAAAGACGAAGATTAAATTTATAAAAAGCCCCCGTATTAAGATATGCAGAAATGTATCTTAATACGGGGGCTTTTTATATTAAGGGATGAAAAAGTCATCCGAAATCCTAGAGTTACTTTAAGGGAAAGAAGATTTTATAGGGATTAGTATTATTAGTTAAAAGCATATTTTTTCATAGCGGGGACAAACATAGCGAACATAACCTGTACAGATACATATACTATCAGTGCAAAAGCTTATAAATTAATGGAAGGGGTTTTCTCGTGAGTTTACTTCATTGTGATTTTTTGAAAGATTTAATTGGATCTTATGTAAGAGTAAACAGAGGTGGACCAGAATCTCAAAAAGGAACAATAGTATCAGTGTGTACGGACTACTTCGTATTAAAGAATGAAAAAGGAGAGCGCTATTACTATCAGCTTCGCCATCTGAAAAGTATTACAAAGAATACGAAAGATTGTGTAACAGATGATTGTGGCTGGTTGGAATATGACTGTGCAGAAGATTTTGAAAAGCTACTTCAAAGCTTCAAATACCGCTGGGTAAAAATTAATCGTGGTGGTCCAGAGAAAGTTGAAGGCATTTTACAAGACGTTTCTTGTGATTATGTAACGTTAATTATAAAAGAGGAAGTTATATTAATTGCACTAGCTCATATTAAAAGTGTTAGTTATAACGAATCAGTATGTGGAGAGAGCGATGAGAAAAGTGATGAAAGTAGCAATGATTCAAGTCGAGCTCGTGCACAAAGACAATCAAGAAGAGGAAGATAATAAGAAAGGAGGATATGAAATTGGAGAGTCTATTATGCTGTGATCAAATTAAAGGTTTAGTCGGTGAAAATGTAAAGGTAAATCTGCGCGGGCCGGAAAGTCGAGTAGGTGTACTTTTATCGTTGGGGAAAGATTACCTTACACTACAATTACCTCATGGAGAAGTAGTATATTATCAGTTGAAACATGTGAAGAGTCTAGTCAAGAAAGTGAAAGAAACAAAATGTGACGATTACTATGGTTCATGTTTCTATTCTGATGAAGATACTTTTTTAGATGTATTAAGTGACCTGAAGTATAAGTGGATAAAGGTTAATCGTGGTGGACCAGAGTGTGTGGAAGGTTTATTAAGTGAAGTACATGATGAATGCATTACGCTAGTAAATGGTGATGAAGTCATTTACGTGATTATTTATCATATTAAGAGTGTGAATCAAGTAGTTAAGTGTAAAAAGAATGAAGAAGAATAATGTTTGATAAATAAGAGGGGCATTATGATTGGAAGTGAAGAACGATTTCATAGTTCGCTACAATTATTAGCGATATATGAAAAAGAATTTCTTACTACTAAAAGACAGAACATTGCCCTGATTATTTTTTTAGAAATGGAAGGCAGGAAAAGTAGTATTTTATAGAAAGGAGGATATAGATGAATGAGTTAAACAAAAATATTGGAGAAAATATATACGTTAAATTAATCGGTGAAAAAAGATTTAAAGGTGTATTAATTGATGTAGGAAATGATATTGTAGTTCTTTACAATGGACAAGACTATGTATATATATCTTTATACCATATCCAGTATTATAAATTTTTAAGAGAGCATGATGAAGAAATATTAAAGCCTGGTGTGGACTCTGTAATTAAGAGGGAATCACCTTCAATTTCTTTGAGAAAAGTATTAATCACATCTAAAGGGATTTTTACAGAAATTTATGTGGCAGGAAATGTTCCGATACACGGTTATGTTACAAGTGTGATGAACGATTATATTGTTTTTTATAGCCCTGTTTACAAAACTGTATATATATCTTTAAAGCATTTGAAGTGGTTAATTCCTTATAAAGAGAACCAAGTACCTTATTCCCTCAATAAAAATGAACTCCCCGTAAATCCATTAAATATTACTCTAGCTAGAACTTTTGAAGAACAGCTTATTAAAATGTCAGGGAAAATTATGGTGTTTGATTTAGGCGAGGAATCTAATAAAATCGGAAAGATGACGAAAATTGATGAAGGGCATATTGAAATATTAAAAGCACGTGACGCAAAAATGTACGTGAATATTCAACATGTGAAATCTGTCCATTGTCCGTAGGCTAGTTGAAAGGGCTGGCTTTTTCTTTTATATATAGGGAAGAAAAGGTCGAGCCTATTTGTTTAATTCGATTTGGATATGAGGGGAAAATGAATTGAATATCATATAGGTATGTTAGTGTAATCTTTGAAGGGGCAATCTTGTACTAAAGGTGTACGAGCTACCTTTTGGTGTATTCAACTCACTTTTTGAGGAAGAGCTGCTCAACTACTTTATTAAAGGGGTTTTGTTTGTGGAGCAGTTTCCAAATTCGTTTTCGATTACATTACTTGGAAGTGCTGGTGGAGCAGCAAAAGCAGTGTTAGCAATTTTGAATCAAGCGGTAGTAAATGAAAAAGATCCAATTTATGAAGTGATAAAGAATATGAACTTCCATTTGGTGGATATAAAACAAAAAGATAAAAGTTATTATGATGAGTTGTTTCCAAATTTGAAAGAGCAATTTTTTTTATATGAAATAAACCTTCAAGATGTAGTCAAATTTAAACATCATTTAAAGGAAAAAAGAACGAAGGTTGTTATTGATGTTTCAGGTGCAGATACAATTAGGGTACTGAGTTGTTGTAATGACCTTGGCATTTGTTATATTAATTCGGCTTTGGAAAATGAGGCAGTAGATCAAGACGATAGTTTACTTGGTTTTCAGCTTACGGAAAGGTATACGAGGTTTGAGAAGGAGAAAGAAACATTTACAAATACAAGAGCGATTATAGGCTCAGGTATGAATCCTGGTGTTGTTCAATGGATGGTTGTTGAGCTTATGAAAGAACGTCCAAATGAAAAGCCGCGAGCATGCTATATTGTAGAACATGATAATTCATTTTTGAATGATAAAGAGCTTATAAAACCTCATACACTTTATGCATCATGGGCAGTTGAGCGTTTTCTTGATGAAGCGATATGGAGTTATCCTATGTATATGAGTCATCATCGTCCACTTTACTTTTATGAGGATGTATATGCTTCAGAGTATAAAGTAAAGTTAGGTGAAAAAGAATTTTATGGTTGCTTAATGCCACATGAAGAAGTTTTAATTTTAGGGAAATCTTTTAATATGGAAGTGGGTTTTCTTTATCGGATCAATGAGTATACAACAAACTTAATTAGACAGAACTTAGATAAAGTGGAAGATTTATGGAATTGGAATCGTAAAGTATTTAATCCAGCAGAAGATGATATTATAGGAGAAGATTTAGTCGGTGTGTTACTCGTTTATGAACATAATGAGACATACATGTATAATGTAATGAATAGTAGCCAAGTTTTTCAAAAATATAAAACAAATGCGACGTACTTCCAAGTAGGGTGTGGAATTTATGCTGGCTTATGTAGTTTACTGTTAGATACTTTTGGACAAGGCGCTTATTATGTAGAAGAATTATTATTAAATACTGAAAGTAAGTATGGGGAATATTTAAATTTATATATGAAGGATTTTGTAGTAGGACATAATAATTTTACAGATGGATTGCTAAATGATAGGGTAAGATGGATATAAATTGTAACTGAAAAGGAAGGAGCTGTATCTCCTTCCTTCCTTTTAGTATTAGAAGGTTACATGTTGCCCTGAAAGCAATTTCATAATTATAATTTAAAGAGATAACACTTGAAATGTTTTTTTGTATTGATCAAGAGGAGTTTTTATATGAACAAATACAAGAGCTTGATTTATGAAGAAAGAGAAGCTTTAAAAGTATTTATATTATTATTCTATATTATTTTCTTTTTATATGACGTTATCTATTATTTTGTTTATCCTGCTATGAATATTAATGAAGCAAGGGTAGGGTGGCCAGAAGGTGGTATGGGAATAGGTGTATATATATTAGTAATATCTTTATTTCCTATTTCAATATATCTTCAAAAACAAGGTTATGTATATTTTGTGAAATACTTATTTTTAATTGGGTACATGCTTATTGATCTTATTAATAACTTAATGATTTATTTACACAGTGATCGTGTTTTTGAAAATGGAAATATGGTTGAAATATTTTTAATTCTATTTGCACCGATTTTTGTGAACAGAAAATATTTTTATTTCGTTTCCTGTAGTGTAATTGGAAAATATGTATTTTTCACTTTGATATTACAAGATGCAAAAGTTGTGATTCCGCTTGTATTATGTATATTCTTTTTCATCATTTCGCATTCTTTATTAAAGAGATTTCAATCTTATGTAAGGACAGTTGTTGAGATGATGAACAGTATGAAAGAGACAGAAAATTTAGCGGTTATTGGGACTATGTCTACAACAATAGCTCATGAAATTCGAAATCCATTAACAGCTTTAAAAGGATTTACACAAATTCAAAAAGAAAGAAATCCTGAAGATACGATGAGCTATGAGATTATGCTGCAAGAAATTGAGAGAATTAATGGGTTTGTTAGTGAATTGATGTTATTAGGAAAACCGAAACCAACAAATTATGAATGGTGTAATATAGGGGAAATCCTTTTATATGTTGTACAGTTAATGGAAAGCTATGCGACTCAATATAAAGTGAAATTTCATTTGCAAGTAGATGGAAATTTACCCGTTATAAATGGTGATGATAAGCAATTAAAACAAGTGTTGTTAAACATCATCAAAAATGGAATTGAATCGATGCCAGGAGGCGGGAATATTCGGATTCTGGCATATGAAAAAGCTGGAGAGAACTTGTGTATTTCTGTTGAAGATCAAGGTCTTGGGATAGAAAATGAGAAAATAGAAAAGATCGGAAAAGCTTTTTATACAACAAAAGAGAATGGTACAGGTCTTGGATTAATGATTACATATAAAATTATTGAAGAACATCAAGGGAGTATCGCGATTGAAAGTAGTATGGGGATAGGAACGAAAGTGGAAATTTATTTACCAACAGTGTAGTGCATTAGACGAAATTACTTTTCAGAAAAGTGTTCTTGTTGTGTAAATATAAACATTTTATAAAATGTTTCAAGAAGGGTTTTTTTTATAAAAAACTTCGTTTATAATGGAGGAAAATATCGACATAGAGCTTTTAGCTCATGTAACGGTTCAGTAGTGTTATGAAAAGAAAAGAAGGGGTGCACGCGCATCCTTTTTTCTATGCGGATATGATGAAAGGGGTGGTATGATGGAATTAACATTAAATTCGACTGTATGCTTACACACGATTCAATTTCGAAAAGAGCAAAAGAACTATATTGTAAAAGATACGATTACAGGAGAGACATATGAAATGCCGCCACTTTGGATTGATGCACTAGCAATGATGCGTGACGGTTTTTTATTGGGAGAAATTGAGGAGAAATTAAAAGAAGAATATCCAGCAGAAGAAGTAAATATGGTAGCATTTACGAGGCAACTGTTAGAGCTAGAACTTGTCGAAATGGTAGATGGAGAAGAGATAGCTTGTACAAAGAAGAAGGATAAAGATTATTTAGCGTGGATACGACCAAAGGTGGAGCAATTCTTTTTTAACTTAAATAAAAAATATAAAAGCAAAGGTCAAAAGTGATCTTTGCTTTTTTTGTAGACCATGTTTAAAAAATAACAGCGAATGCCCTTGCGAAAGCACCGTCACTATTTTTAATTTTTAAAGGTGCTGCTGAGAAAAAAATCGTTTCGCTTTAATGGCATCTAAGTTTGTTAAGTTTTCAATTAAGTAAATATTATTTCCTAACAGTATGTGATGAATCGGTGATGTTTCTGTCGTTACCTCATCAGGAGAAATAAAATCTAAACCGACAGATTTTACTTTTAATTGAACTAGTTCTTCAGCTAATTCTTCGGAAAGATAAAACGCTTCTTTCTCATAAGCTTCGGTATTCCATTTATTAGATAGATTGGAATGGAAAATGACAATATCGCCTTCTTTTATGTCGACAGTATGTAATACTTCCTTAGGTAATTTTCGCTCTTGAACATGAGTCACATCGATAAGGACAGCTTCGCCTACAAATTGATTTAGGGGTAATTGATCAATAGTGGTTGCGCCTGAAATGAAATGAGCAGGCGCATCACAATGCGTACCAACATGAACGACAGAATGAAAATTCGTAACTTGATAACCTGTTTCTTCAACGCTTGTAATGGCTTCTAGTTGGATTTTTGGTGTTCCAGGAAATTGAGACATATTATTTTCAAACGTTTGTGATAGATCAATTACTTTCATTTTACATACCTCCAATATATTTTTTTCAAATAATAAAAAGCCCATCCTTCATAATCAAGAAAGATGAGCTTTACATACTAGTTGAGTTTTATCTTCCAAAATGCAATGCATTTTGCAGGAATTAGCACCTATTCAGTTTGCATAAACTGAGGTTGCTGGGCTTCAAAGGACCGGTCCCTCTGCCTCTCTTGATAAAGGTTTATTCGGTTTTAAATTCGGAATGTTTGTGATATTTAAATTGTAATTCATTTCCTTTTTTCGTGCAATACAAATTAGGTGTTCACCCAAATAAAGCTGCTCGCATATTGTAGCTTATGTAAGTAGACTGTTGCGAAGGAGTGAGTGCAGTGACAGGGAATGTATTGAATTATTATGCCGGTGGAAATACAGCTAGAGGATTTCACAGCTTATACGAAGAGAATTTGAAGGGGCTAGACAGGTTGTTTATTTTAAAGGGTGGTCCAGGAACGGGAAAATCTTCTTTAATTAAGGCAATAGGTCGTGAATGGGTTGAAAAAGGATATGATATTGAACTTTTGCATTGTTCTTCTGATAATAAGTCAGTTGATGGGGTGATTATTCCGAAATTAAAAGTAGGAATTGTTGATGGAACATCACCGCATGTTATTGAGCCGAAAATGCCAGGAGTTATTGAAGAGTATATAAATTTAGGAGTTGCTTGGGACTCAGATAAATTAAGAAAGCAGAAGTTAGAAATTGAACGGTTTGTATTAGAAGCGGGAAAGGCTTTCAAATCTGCTTACGGATGTTTTAAAGAGGCATTAGTTATACATGATGAGTGGGAGAAAATATATATTAATAACATTGATTTTAATAAAGCAAATGAACTAACAGATCAGCTAATTCAGAAATTATTTGCAGATAAAAAGGAGAAACAATCGATTGTGAAACATCGTTTTTTAGGAGCTGCTACACCGAAAGGAGCAGTTGATTTTGTTCCTAATTTAACAGAAGGGTTACCACATCGTTATTTTATAAAAGGACGCCCGGGCTCTGGAAAATCAACAATGCTCAAAAAGTTATCGAAGGCAGCAGAAGAAAAAGGTTTTGACGTTGAAGTATATCATTGCGGATTTGACCCGAATAGTCTTGATATGGTTATCGTAAGAGAATTAGGATTTGCAATTTTTGATAGTACCGCACCACATGAATATTTTCCAAGTCGCGAAGGTGATGAGATTATAGATATGTATGCTCTTATTGTTAAACCGGGGACGGATGAGAAGTATGCTACAGAAATTCGTGACGTTTCCATTCAATATAAAGCAAAAATGAATGAGGCAATGTCTTTCTTAGCAAAAGCAAAATCAGTTCGTGATAAATTAGAACGAATTTATATTGCTGCTATGGATTTTTCAAAAGTGGATGCATATAAAGAGGAAATTCAAAAAGAGTTTGAACGAATTACTGCTACTGTAATTGAAAATAAAAAATAGATGCTTTATTGAGCTGTCAGAAATTGTCTGACAGCTGTTTTGGTATATAGTAAAATTAGTCGTATATTTGTCGAATTCCCAGGGAAATAATCAAAAAATGGAGATGGTATGAAATGAGAGAGAAAATTGAATTAGAACTAGAGCGAATTGAAAAAGAGAATGGTGTGAAAATTTTATTCGCTGTGGAATCAGGGAGTCGGGCGTGGGGGTTTCCATCGAAAGATAGTGATTATGATGTTAGGTTTGTTTATATACACCCTGTAGAATGGTATTTATCAATCCATGATAAGCGTGATGTAATCGAATATCCAATTAGTGATGATTTAGACATAAGTGGTTGGGATATTAAAAAGGCTTTGCAACTGTTTGCAAAGTCAAATCCAGCGTTACTCGAATGGATTCGATCGCCGATTTTTTATTCGGAAAACTCGAACCTTCCAGAGCAGCTTCAGCAAATGAGTGAAAAGGATTTTAATCCGAAATCAACGATATATCATTACTTACATATGGCTTCAAAAAACTATCGTGAATTTTTACAAGGTGAAAATGTAAAGTTGAAAAGTACTTTTACGTATTACGTCCTATTTTAGCTTGTAAATGGTTAGAAGAGAAAGGGACATTGCCCCCAGTAGAATTTGACCGGTTAATTATGGAACTATCAGTAGAGCCTAGTGTATTGAATGAAATTGAAAAGTTGTTAATAAAGAAAAAAGCAGGTACTGAATTGGACGTTGGATTGAAAATTGAGGTGCTAAATCAATTTTTAGAAGAACAAATTAATTATTATGAGCAATATGTGAAAGATATTGAAAAGAGATTAGGGATTGATATTGAGAGTTTGAATACATTATTTCGAAATATGTTGTTTGAAGTATATGAAAAAGAGCACAAGTGAGTTTGTGCTCTTTTTTATCCCGCATTAACGGGCAGTAAGACTCCCACCTCAAGATTCGGCTGGAGCGAAGAAGTTAGGTGGGAGGTCAACTGCCCGTAAACGCCCGATTGGTGAGGGCTGATTAAAGTTTCACTTTATTTTGTAGGAATAAAGAAAACAGATATAGCTGCGATAAGACCTGCAAAGGAGAATAAGTAAAAATTCCACGCCAAGTCATATTGCATTGTCATAATAATACCGACAAGAATAGGGCCAGCAATCGCACCAACTCGGCCAAGTCCAAGTCCCCAGCCTAAGGAGGTAGCTCGTACATGTGATGGGAAGTATTGTGTTACATAAGCATTTAATATTTGAGTAATACCGACTGATCCAATTCCAGCAAGACCAATTAAAAGATAAATGATTGTAACAGATGGTTTAATTGTTAATAGTCCAATACATATGGCTGCCATAAGATAGGAGATACTAATAACAATTTTTGCTCCTATACGATCGGCAATCGCCCCAGCAAATAATGCACCGATAGCTGCAGTAATATTTAGTATAAGTAGAAATGATAAACTAGATCCAAGAGGGTATCCTGCCTGGCGCATCATCTGTGGTAGCCAAGTATTTAAACCGTATATTAAAAACATTCCCATTATATAAGTGAGCCAAAAAAGTAGTGTTGCTTTTATGTAATCTTTTGAGAATAACGTAAGAAATCCATTTTTCTTTTGTATATTAGATGGTGTTTCAGGAATTTCATCTTTTACATGGAGTTCAATTTGAAAGCGATTAAGAATTTTATTCACTTCTTCTTGTCGATTTCGCGATAATAAAAATTGAATGGACTCAGGTAAATAACGAATAATGAAAGGAATGAGGAGTAGCGGAATCATTCCGATGCCAAACATAATTCTCCATCCGAAATCTTCTAGCATAAACATGGATAAAATAGCGCCTAACACGATACCTAAAGGATAGCCGGTAAACATAAGAGCATAAATAAAAGATTGCCGTTTTTTTGGTGAATATTCAACAGTAAGTGCTGAAGCCGTTGGGATAACACCGCCTAATCCGATTCCTCCGATGAATCGAGATAACCCAAATGATTCAGGAGAAGGAGCAATTGCAGCTAAGCCCATTGTGATAGAAAAAAGGGCTAAACAGCATATAAGTGTCCATTTTCGTCCAATTAGATCTGTAATGGTTCCAACTAGAATAGCACCAATAAACATCCCAAATAAAGCATAGCTGGCAATTGTTCCAGCGTGGGCTGGTGATAGTGCCCAGCTTTTGTCTTCTAGGAGCTTTGGCAGAACGGCGCCGTAAATACCTAAATCATATCCGTCAGCTAGAATGGCTAGCCAACAAATAAAAACAACAAGTTTTGTAATAGAACTTGAAAAGATAGTTTCTGTAGATTCTAGATGAGGTGGAGCAGAAGGTTGCATAGTATTCACCCCTTTTATTTGTAGATGAATATATTATTTTATTTAATGTTAATATTCCCCTTCTTATGTCGAAATTTATATGAAAAGGTGTCATGAAAAATAAAGAAGTTCAACAGGTTTCTTGTTGAACTTCTTTGTTTTTTTATTCGTTATCAACTCGTTTTAATGGTTGATCTGCTGGACCTTCCATAACATTCCCATCAATTGAAAAACGGGAACCGTGACAAGGGCAATCCCAAGTACAATCACCGTTATTCCATTCAACTTCACAGCCGAGGTGTGTACAAGTCGTATCGACGATATGTAATTTTCCTTCTTTATCTTTATAAGCACCTGCTCGTTTACCGTTAACATGTACAACAGATCCCTCGCCAACTTCAAGATCTTCTGGTTTACGTAATGCGGTTTCAATTTTCCCTTCAATTAAATGTTTAGCAACATCAATGTTCTGAGAGAGGAAAGTTTTTATATCCGGATTTGCATGAAAGCGTGATGGTGCAAACAGTTCTTTATATGGGCTGTGGACTTTTAGAATGGAGTCCTTCAGTAAGTGAGCTGCTGCAGTTCCAGTCGTCATTCCCCATTTACGATATCCAGTTGCAACAAATATATTTGGATTTCTTTCGTTAATATGTCCGATATAAGGGAGCTTGTCTAGAGTAATTAAATCTTGCGCTGACCATCTATAGGGAACTTCATCTACTCCAAAAGTTGCTTCAGCAAAAGAATAGAGTGCTTCATAATGAAGCATCGTATTTATTCCCTGTCCCGTTTTATGGCTCTCTCCGCCAATCAAAATCAACTTTTCTCCATTGTTTGTTATATAGCGTAAGGAGCGTTTTGGATCATCAATACTTAAATACATGCCACCTGGATAATCTGTTTTTGCTTTTATTGCAAGAGCATATGAGCGTTCTGCATACATTCGCGTAAAGAAAAAGCTATTAGCATCATAAAAAGGAAAATGTGAACAAGAGACAATATATTTACAAGTGATGCGATGGTCACCCTTTGTAATGACTTGTGGACAATCACCTTTTTCCACATCAATAGCTGTTGTTTGTTCATAAACTTTGCCGCCCATCTCCACAAACTTTTCTAAAAGTGTTTTCAAATAAAGGAGGGGATGGAATTGTGCTTGGTTTTTCATGACAAGTGCAGATTGTACTGGAATCGGAATCGATAGAGATTGAACATAGTCACAAGGTATATTTAATTTTTGATAGGCCTCATATTCTTTCGATAAATTTCTTAATCCATTATCAGTAGTTGTATATAAATACGAATCTTCATTTGAGAAATTACAGTCGATTTTATATGTTTGCACAGTCTCATTTATGAATTGTAGAGCATGATTATTTGATTCATAGTAAAGTCGGGCTTTTTCCACACCGAAATGATTTATTAATTCATCATAAATAAGATCATGTTGTGCCGTTACCTTTGCGGTTGTATGCCCAGTCGTTCCATTTAAAATAAGACCAGAATCAATTAAAACGACTTTCATTCCTTCTTTAGCGAGTAAATAGGCAGTGGTAATGCCTGTAATACCAGCTCCGATAACAGCAACTTCTGTCTTTATATTTTCGGATAAATGAGGAAAAGTAGGAAATTGAGTAGATTCAATCCAATAGGATGATGGTAACTGCGGAAATGTGTCATCTGTCATTTTGAAAACCTCCAAATTAGAACAATTTTCCTTTTAATATTTCCATATTATATGGAATTCATGTATGTTGTTTTCGTAGCGTTCTATTCTTACTAAACGAAAGAAAAAATATTTTAATATAATTATTTTATTGGGGCAGTATGAAGAAGTAGGATTTATATAAAGCTAAATTCAAGTGATTCCATTTGTTGATTACATAGAGAGTTCTTGAATAAGATAGAGTCTATGTTGTTTAAGTGGATATGTATATATACCTGATAAAGCCTTATGAAATCTATGATTTTTCTTTAGTGAAATAAAGTATAATTATAAAAATATAACCAACTTTTATTACTAGGTCATAAAAGTTGTTGACAATATAGAAATTCTATTGTTATGATTCATCATGTGGAAAGGTTGATAGAGAGTAAAAAGAGAAATGTTTTTCATTGATAATAAAAGCGAAAATTAAGTGACGATAGAGTGAGTATATTTTCCTTATGATAAATGCTTTTTGGATCACGTAGTAAAATCAATCTGGAAGCAAGAATTGATATATGCAAGTTGCGCGGGGCGCGGCATAAGAAAGGGGCAAAAGGATGAAGGAGCTTCATACGTTTGGGTGGTATGCAGCACGTGTAGCACCACATTTGCCGAAAAAAGCATTTAAACCAGTTCCTAATCGATTATTTGGTGGACTGGCTTATTTACTTGTGGCATTGGCTGGTTTAATAACGATCGGTGTATTTGAATTGAATGTGTGGGCAAATCTAGGAATTGCAATTGTTCTTGGATTATGTTTTGCTTCACTTGGATTTTTAGGACATGAAATTTTACATGGAACAGTTGTAAGAAAGGCATGGCTTCGTGATTTTTTAGGTGCGATAGCATTTATGCCATTATCAACTGGCCCAAAACTTTGGAGAAAGTGGCATAATGCAACGCATCATGTTCACACACAGCATGAAGAGAATGATCCAGATGCATGGCCGACATTTGAGAAACTGAAAAAGAGTAAGTTTTTGAGTTGGGTATATCGCATGCCTCTTCATGTACATTCATTCTTTAGTTTCCTGTCACTAACAATTCAATTTACGTTACATTCGACTCGAATGTTCTTTCATTTTATAAAAGAATTTAAGTCATCCAATCAAAAATCTGTATGGCTTCAACTTCTTTTGCCCTGGACAGTTTGGATTAGTTTATTGTTTATTATGGGACCTACAAAGTGGTTCTTTGCATACGTGATTCCGTTGTTAATTGCTAACTTTATTGTAATGGCGTATATCGCAACAAATCACCGCTTAAATCCTATTGTTCCAGTAAATGATCCTTTAGCAAACTGTTTATCAGTAACAGTACCGCGCTGGGTAGACGTTTTACATTTCAATTTCTCATACCATACAGAACATCATCTGTTTCCTGCTATGAGTTCTAAATACTATCCATTAGTAAAAGATAAAATTAAAGAAATGTGGCCGGAACGCTATCACGAAATGCCGATGACAAAAGCTTTGGCAGCACTTTGGAATACACCACGTGTGTATTATCACGGAAGTGAATTAGTTGATCCGCATAGGGAGCATTTCTATGGTTCTTTAGGAAATGGATTGGATCCTCATAATATTTCATATCGTGAGGAACATATAGAGGAAAAAGAGACTATAAAAAAAGTAAATCAATAATAGATATATCTTACGATGAAAAAGCAAGCTCTCTTAGAGCTTGCTTTTTGTTATAAAGAGACTTCTTTCTTGTTCTTTGTCTTGACCTGGACAGAGTTATTTTCTTTTCGTTGTAGTCGTTTTTCTAGAAGACTAACAAGATAAGTAAATAGAAGAACAAGTACGAGGTAATATAAACCAACAATTATGTATGTATCTAATTGTTGGAAGTTACTTGCAGCAATTGATAAACCTGATCCCCATAATTCGGACAATCCTACGTAAGCAACAAGAGAAGAATCTTTTAATCCAATAATAAATTGGTTCCCTAGAGGGGGAAGAGATAGACGAAATGCTTGTGGTAATATAATTCGGCGCATAGCTAAAGGGTAAGGCATCCCTAAAGAGCGAGCAGCTTCCAATTGTCCACGGTCAACGGACTGAATGGATCCGCGGAAAATTTCAGTAATATATGCACCGTTATGGATTGCTAAAGCAATTGCTCCTGCCCAAAAAGGAGTGAAGACAATAATCGATGTAATACCGAAATAGAGAATGGCAATTTGAACAATTAAAGGTGTACCACGAATAATGGCGATATATACATGAGCAATACTATTTAAAACCTTATTGTTAGAGATTCGAAAGAAAGCGACTAGTAATCCAATTAGTGAACCGAGTAATAGGGATGTTAATGTTAATTGTAATGTGACAATAGTAGCCTTTAAGAGTGTGGGATAGGTAGAGATAAAAATTTCAAACATATGTGTCACCTCATATTGTATGGATTTTAGTAGTGAATGAAGTGCCCCACATACAAAGTGGGGCATGATTTATGAAATCTCTAAATGGCTAACTTACTTTGTTTTTGCCTCGTCTCCAAGAATATTACGCCCAAACCATTTTTTACTGATCTTTTCATACGTACCATCTTTAATGATTTCATCTAAAGCTTTATTTACTTTCTCAACCATTTCTTTATCATCTTTACGAATAGCAATTCCCATTTCATCAAGATTTAATGGTTTTCCAGCTTCTTTTATATTTGATTTACCTTCTTTGATCATACGTAAACCGACCATTTGATCAGTGATTACTGCATCAATACGTCCAGGCTCTAAGTCCATAAGTGCAGTAATATCGCTATCATATTCTGTGATTTGATCTGTATGTTTTGCAACAAGGTCTTTAAAGGTACTAGCTTTTACAACACCAATTTTCTTACCTTTCAAATCTTCTGGAGAAGAGATAGATGTATTCTTTTTAGCCACAAAAATTTGGGCACCAGAACGATAATAAGGATTGGAGAAACTAACAGCTTTTAAGCGTTCTTCTGTAATTGCCATACTGCCCAATATAGCATCATATTTTTTCGATTGTAGACCTTGAATTAGCGTTTCCCATGGATTTGTAATAGGAGTGGGTTTCATATTCATTTTTTTCGCAAGTGCCTCACCAATTTCCACATCAAAACCGGCAAGCTTTCCGTCATTTTCTTTATAGTTAAAAGGTTTATATAAGCCACTCATCGCATAACGAAATTCTTTTTCACCATTTGAAGAAGTAGTAGCACTTTCCTTACTACAGGCTCCTAGTATGAAGGATGTACATAATGTAATACTCGCAACAATGGTTAATAGTTTTCTTTTCATAAAACCCCTCCTATATATTGATCATACGGATGGTTTTAAGTATGTTACTGAGATATTTTATTTGGACAATTAGTTGTGCACCGTATGGATGTATTTCTTTTCATTTGAAACAGAAGTTACATTATAAAACGTTGCGTAAAAATTGTTTTGCTCGTTCATGTGATGGAGCTGAAAAGAATTGTGCTGGCGGAGCGTCCTCTACAATCTTTCCGTCATCCATAAATATGACGCGATCAGCTACATCTCTTGCGAAATTCATTTCATGAGTAACAATAATCATGGTCATTCCTTCTTCAGCAAGTTCTTTCATAACTTGCAATACTTCTCCAACAAGTTCAGGGTCTAAGGCTGAGGTAGGTTCATCAAATAGCATAATTTTAGGATTCATAGCAAGAGCTCGTGCAATCGCAATTCGTTGTTTTTGACCACCGGAAAGAAGGTGGGGAGTTACATCTGCTTTATCTTGTAGGCCGACTTTTTGCAAAAGCTGATTTCCGATATCCTTTGCATTTGCTGTTTCTAATTTTTTTACATGGATAGGTGCTTCTATGATGTTTTCTAGTGAGGTCATATGAGGAAAGAGGTTAAAGTGCTGAAAAACCATACCGACATTTTCACGGACTTTGTTTAAATTTGAATGCTTCGGATCAATTTGTTCACCTTGTAAGTGAATTTCACCTTCATCGTACATTTCTAAAAAGTTAAGACAGCGAAGTAATGTACTTTTGCCGGAACCACTGGCACCGATTAAAACAACAACTTCTTTTTCTTTTACTTCTAAATCAATTCCTTTTAAAACATCAAGTGAGCCAAATGATTTTACTAGATTTCGAACTTGAATCATACAAAACCCCCAGTCAAAAATATATTTTACAAATGTTGCCCCTTATTTCTGTTATTAGTCATAAATTGTCAGAATCCTTTATTTTTTTGACGGAATTTGATATTCAAGGGAATTATGATTTTTAAAATCCCTATATCTTTCTATAACGAAAATATGGATAATAATATATAGGTAGTACTTATATTGCTTATAAGAAGGGGGAAAGAAGAGATGGGAAAAGAAAGAAAAACATTTTCTTTTGGCTTACGTACACAACTTATGCTATTCACTACAGTTTTAGCTTTAATTACATATTCAACAAGTTTAATTTTCATTTACGTTATATATGATTATTTTCAAAGTTATGTAAGTCAAACTGTTTATAATATTATCGTTATGTTGTTAGGTGTAGTATGGTCTGGAATTTTAGCGTATGGGGCAGCAATATTTTTAATTAAACCACTTCGAAAGTTGGAAGAAGCAGCAAGGAAAGCGGCTGAAGGTGATATTCGTGAAGATGTCCCATTGCCAAAGACCGATGATGAGATTAATTCTTTAAGTGTTGCATTTAATATGATGCTAGGGAACTTAAGGGGCATGGTAAAAAATATCGATACTACATTTTCGTATACAAATAATCAAGTTCAGCAAATTAGAAAACAAACAGGTGAAGCGACAAAGCAAGCACAAGGTGTGTCTGAAACTCTTGCGGAGATTTCTTCCGGTGCCGAGCAATCAGCAGCATCGATTCAAGCGATCGTTTCTACTGTTGATACAACGACTTCTATTGCAAATGAAGTAGAAGGAAAAGCAAAACAGTCTGACGAGTTGTCTTCAGAAATGGTTCAAGCTTTAGGACAAAGTACACGTGTCTTTACGTCTTTAATTCAAGGTATTCAAACATTGGCGAGAGAAAATGAAGATTCGATGGAAAATGTACAGAAATTAGAAGAGCGAATGAAACAAGTTGAACACATTGTTTCTGTTGTGAGTGAGATTGCTAGCCAGACGAATTTATTAGCATTAAATGCTTCTATTGAGGCAGCTCGTGCTGGAGAGCATGGAAGGGGCTTTGCAGTTGTAGCTGAAGAAGTACGTAAACTTGCTGATGAAAGCGATCATTCTGCAAGAAATATATCGCAGTTATTACGAAATATGCAAGAGGAAGTGCAACAAGTCGCATTGAAAATGACGGAGCAAGTGAAAACAGCTAAAGAAGAGGCAAAACGAGGAGAAGCTACTGAATTGATTTTAAAAGAAATGTCATCGAGTATTATGGAAGTTGCCGATGCAACTAAGCAAATTAGTAGCTATATGAACGAACAAGTGAGTCACATTCATCAAACAGGAGCACAGACGAAGGCTGTAGCAGCAATTGCGGAAGAAACGTCAGCTGGTTCACAAGAAGTGGCACGTGTGACATTGCAGCAGTCTAAAAATATGATAGCGATCGATCAATTATTAAAAGACTTAGAGAAGCAATCAGCGGATTTGAAACAAACGATTGAACGATTTTCAATGTAAAAGAGAAGAACAGAATGCTGTTCTTCTCTTTTTTTAGCTAGATTTAATATCAACAGTTAAAAAGTATAAACTATGAACGTTTCCGCAACATTCTTTTCTGTCCCTTTCGGATGAAAATTATAGCGAGCTATAATATTAAAAGGGGTGTCTTTTATGAAAAAAGAAAAAAGACAACGATTAATTAAACAATTTGTAAAGGAGTATGAAATAGAGAAGCAAGAAAGATTAGTAGAATTGTTAGCAAAAAAAGATGTATTAGTAACACAAGCTACAGTTTCTCGAGATATTCGTGAGTTAAACTTAACGAAGGTACCTTCTCAAGAAGGATTAATGATATATAAATTTTTCTCAGAAGAGCATTTACAAACTGATATAAAGTTAAAGAAAAAATTACGAGAGGTTGTTGTAAAAATTGATTGTGTAGATCAATTAATGGTTATTAAAACATTACCCGGTAATGCACATGTTATTGGTGCTTTGTTTGATGAGTTAGATTGGAAAGAAAAAATAGGATGTATATGTGGAAATGATACATGCCTTATAATTTCTCAGTCGAAATCAGATAGGGAGATTTTAGAAGAAAGGTTAAATTTAATTATTTAGATGCAAAATCCTGTTTTTAATAAAAATTAAAAACAGGATTTTTTTAAAAATACGGAAGTTAAATATTCAGCATATATGCGTAATATATGTATTTTTTTATTGAAAAAGCGGGATGGAATGTTATAAAAATACAAATTTATATGATTTTAAAAAAATAACTTGTTTAATATTTCACAATGATAATGTGGATGTTTTCACAAAGATGAAAGCGCGTAGCATTTATTATGTACTTGTAAGACATCAAACATATTTAAAAGGAGGTACAACAAATGAAGCATCCGATACATGTTACTTCAGAAATTGGGGAATTACAAACAGTTTTATTAAAACGACCTGGTAAAGAAGTGGAAAACTTAACGCCAGATTATTTGCAACAATTATTATTTGACGATATTCCATACTTACCAATTATTCAAAAAGAGCATGATTATTTTGCACAAACATTACGCAATCGGGGTGTTGAAGTTCTTTATTTAGAAAAACTAGCTGCTGAGGCATTAGTAGATAAAAAACTTCGAGAAGAATTTGTTGATCGTATTTTAGAAGAAGGACAGGCTGACGTAAATGTTGCACATCAAACTTTAAAAGAATATTTACTTTCCTTTTCAAATGAAGAATTAGTTCAAAAAATTATGGGTGGTGTACGGAAAAACGAAATTGAAACAAGTAAGAAGACACATTTATACGAATTAATGGAAGATCATTATCCGTTTTACTTAGACCCAATGCCTAATTTATATTTTACTCGTGATCCAGCAGCTAGCGTGGGCGATGGTTTAACGATAAATAAGATGAGAGAACCGGCGCGTAGACGTGAATCATTATTCATGGAGTACATCATTAAATATCATCCAAGATTTGCAAATCACAATGTGCCAATTTGGCTAGATCGCGATTATAAGTTTCCGATTGAAGGTGGCGATGAGCTAATTTTAAATGAAGAAACAATTGCAATTGGAGTATCTGCCCGTACGTCAGCTAAAGCAATTGAACGTTTAGCTAAAAATCTTTTTAGCCGACAAAATAAAATTAAGAAAGTGTTAGCAATAGAAATTCCAAAATGCCGAGCATTTATGCATTTAGATACAGTGTTTACAATGGTTGATTATGACAAGTTTACAATTCACCCAGCCATTCAAGGGCCAAAAGGAAATATGAATATTTATATTTTAGAAAAAGGTCCAGATGCGGAAAATCTTAAAATTACACATCGTACTTCTTTAATGGAAGCATTAAAAGAGGTATTAGGTTTAAGTGAATTAGTTCTTATTCCTTGTGGAGGAGGAGATGCAATTGCTTCCGCCCGTGAACAATGGAATGACGGTTCTAATACATTAGCAATTGCGCCAGGTGTAGTTGTTACATATGATCGCAACTATGTATCCAATACTTTATTAAGGGAGCATGGTATAGAAGTCATTGAGGTGCTAAGTTCGGAATTATCTCGTGGTCGTGGGGGTCCACGTTGCATGAGTATGCCAATTGTTCGTAAAGATATTTAGTATAAATAACGGAGAAAGTAGGGATGAAGTATGTTAATGACTAGACCAAATTTAAAAGGAAGAAGTTTTCTAGCTGAAAAAGATTTTACACAAGAAGAATTATTATATTTTCTAGATTTAGCAGCAGAATTAAAAGAGAAAAAGAAAAACGGTGTCCCACATCATTATTTAGAAGGTAAAAATGTAGCGCTATTATTTGAAAAAACCTCTACTCGTACGCGATGTGCATTTACAGTAGCATGTACGGATTTGGGGGCGAACCCTGAATATTTAGGGAAAGGTGATATTCAGCTTGGGAAAAAAGAATCCGTAGAGGATACAGCAAAAGTGTTAGGACGCATGTTTGACGGAATTGAGTTTCGTGGATTTAATCATGAAACTGTAGAATCTTTAGCACAAAATTCTGGTGTGCCGGTTTGGAATGGATTAACAGATATGTGGCATCCAACACAAACACTTGCAGATTTATTAACAATTAGAGAACATGTAGGGAAATTAGAAAATGTGAAGCTCGTTTACGTTGGGGATGGACGAAATAATGTTGCTAATAGCTTACTAGTTGGTGGAGCGATCGTTGGAATGGATGTACGTATTTGTGCACCGGAATCTTTATGGCCAGAGCAAGAAGTAATTGATTTAGCAAAAAAATATAATGAACAGGTAATGATAACAAGTAATGTGGAAGAAGCTGTTGCGAATGCAGATGTAATTTATACAGATGTATGGGTGTCTATGGGTGAGGAAGAAAAATTTGCTGAACGTGTCGAGTTATTGAAACCTTATCAAGTAAATATGAAAATGATTAAAGAAACAGGAAATGAAAATGTGATTTTCTTACATTGTTTACCCGCATTCCATGATGTTGAAACGATGTATGGTGAGGAAGTTTATGAGAAATATGGGTTGAGGGAAATGGAGGTAACTGACGAAGTATTCCGCAGTAAACATTCAAAAGTATTTGATCAGGCTGAAAATAGAATGCATACAATTAAAGCGGTTATGGCTGCTACTTTAGGAAATATGGAGTAAAGAAGAAAGGGAGTCTTTCTTTCTTCTTTCTCCTCCTTTAGACACTATCATTCACTATGGCTTTCGTATTGTTATTGCAATTAAAGAGAGGTGAGTGGAATGGATGAAGATAAGAAATTAGGGTTGTTTACATTAACGGCGCTTGTAGTGGGGTCTATGATTGGCGGTGGAGCATTTAATTTAGCAAGTGATATGGCAAAAGGTGCTGGTGCTGGAGCCATTATTATTGGTTGGGTTATAACAGGAATTGGGATGATTGCGCTTGGATTATCTTTTCAAAATCTAACTGTAAAACGGCCAGATTTAGATGGCGGTATTTTTAGCTATGCAAAAGCAGGATTTGGTAATTTCATGGGATTTAATAGTGCGTGGGGATATTGGCTATCTGCCTGGCTTGGTAATGTAGCTTACGGTACATTATTGTTTTCTTCATTAGGGTATTTCTTCCCAATCTTTGAAGGCGGTCAAAATGTAGCATCCATTATTGGTGCAAGCGTATTATTATGGTGTGTTCACATGTTAATTTTACGTGGAGTTCAATCAGCAGCACTTGTGAATTTAGTAACTACAATCGCAAAATTAGTACCTGTATTTGTATTTATTGTTATAGGAATTTTCGCGTTTCATATTGATACGTTTCTAGATGGATTTTGGGGACAAACTGGTTCTTTTTCATGGGGAGCGGTTGGCAGCCAAGTTAAAAGTACAATGCTTGTAACTTTATGGGTGTTTATTGGGGTAGAAGGGGCTGTTGTTTTATCTAGTCGAGCAAAAACTAGAAGTGATGTAGGGAAAGCAACGGTTATTGGTTTAATTGGTACACTCATCATTTACATTTTAATTACATTACTGTCTCTTGGACTTATGCAGCAAGCAGATATTGCTAATTTGAAAAATCCGTCTATGGCTTATTTATTTGAAAGTGTTGTTGGAAAATGGGGGGCTATCTTTATTAATTTAGGTTTAGTCATCTCTGTATTAGGTGCTTGGTTAGGCTGGACTTTACTCGCATCTGAAATTCCATATTTGGCGGCTAAAGACGGAGTATTTCCAAAATGGTTTGCAAAAGAAAATAAAAATAAGGCTCCAATAAATTCATTATGGATAACAAATGGCTTAATTCAAATGTTCTTATTAACATTCGTCGTTTCCGATCAGGCGTATAACTTTGCATTCTCTTTAGCATCTTCAGCTATTTTAATCCCATATGCTTTTTCAGCATTTTATCAACTGAAGCATAGCTTAAAGTCTGAAGAATTGGATCGAAATAAAAATATAATAATTGGTTTGATAGCAAGTATTTATGGTGTGTGGTTAGTTTATGCAGCTGGTTTAGAGTATTTATTATTAACAATGACCTTATATGCGCCAGGTATTTTTATTTTTTACAATGTTCAAAAGCAAAAGAGTTCGAAGCAAATATTTACTCGAGTGGAATTAGCATCATCCGTAGCAATTGGTGCTTTAGCATTCTTTGCGATTTATGGATTAATTACAGGCAGTATTACTTTATAAAGCGCTGTGAAAGCGAAATTAACTGGAGGGCTGAAATATGGCACGAAGAAAAATTGTAGTTGCACTAGGGGGAAATGCGATACAGTCTGGAAAAGCTACTGCAGGGGCACAGCAAGAAGCATTAGAAAAAACAGCGGAACAACTTGTGAAAATAATGGAAAATGATGTAGATATAGTAATTGCGCACGGAAATGGCCCGCAAGTGGGGAATATTTTATTACAGCAAAAAGCTGCAGAAACGGAAAAGACACCTGCAATGCCATTAGATACTTGTGGTGCAATGAGCCAAGGGATGATTGGATATTGGATGGAAAATGCGATTGAAAAGGCATTGAAAAAACGGAATATAAAAAAAGACGTAGCAACGGTTATAACACGCGTTGTCGTGGATGAAAAAGATGAGGCATTTAAAAATCCAACTAAACCAATTGGTCCTTTTTATACGGAAGAAGAAGCAAGAAGATTAATGGAAGAAACAAAAGCAGTGTTTAAAGAGGATGCTGGCAGAGGGTGGAGACGTGTTGTTCCATCACCGAAGCCTGTAAGTATTCATGAGCATAAAGTAATTAATTCTTTAGTTGAGGATGGAAATATAGTGATAGCTGTTGGTGGTGGTGGAATTCCAGTAATTGATTCCGAAGAAGGGTTAAAAGGAACTGAAGCGGTTATCGATAAAGATTTCGCTGCGCAGAAATTAGCTGAATTAGTAGATGCTGATACGCTCGTAATTTTAACTACAGTTGATCATGTGTATGTAAATTATAATCAACTGAATCAAAAGAAATTAGAGCATGTCACAGTGAATCAATTAGAAGAATACATTGAGGAAAAACAATTTGCTGCGGGAAGTATGCTTCCAAAAATTGAAGCTGCTATTAATTTTGTTAATACAAATCCAAAAAGAAAAACAATTATTACGTCTTTAGAAAAAGTATATGAAGCACTAGAAGAAAAAGCTGGTACTATTATTTCTAAACAGAATGTATGCATGTATGTTTAAATAATTGTGTGCGCTATTTATTAGTAAAAAAAGAATGAAGTTAGTAACTTCATTCTTTTTATTTATTAATATTTTTTGTACTCATTGTTCATAAAGTTTTCATGATGAAATCTTAACATATAAGTTAATTATGATAAAATTTAATTTGAATACGCTTTCTTGATTTTTCGCTCCAACATACAGCAAGAGAGAGGGAATTTTATGAATAGACGGAACGTAGTTAAAGACTTAAAACAATTTGAATTATTTGCTCATTTAACAGAAAAGAAATTGAAAGGTTTGGCGGAGTTTGTCTATTGGCGAACTTATAAAAAGGGTCAATTTTTATTTTTAGAAGGGGATTCAAGAGAAAGAATTTACTTCATGTTAGATGGTTTTGTAAAGTTAGAGCGGGTAAATCAAAGTGGAAATTTATTATATGATGACTATGTAAAGCGGTATTCTATTTTTCCTTATGGTGGTATGTTTACAGACAGAGGATATAACTATACGGCAGAAGCGATGACAGATGTAGAGGTATATTATATTCCGACAGTAATTTTCGAAGATATGGTGAAATCTAGTAGGACGCAATTAATGTACGTTGTTCAGCAATTATCATCAATATTAAAACTAAACGAAAATCGAGTGCAAAATATTACAATTCCTAATGCACAAGATCGAGTCATTCAAACATTAAATTATTTAATGCAAGATTTAGGAGAACAGAGTGGCGAAACGATTGTAATTTCATGCCCACTTACAACAATTGAAATATCAAAAATATCTGGGACGTCCCGAGAGACGGTTAGCGGCGTATTAAAACAATTAAAAAACGATAGTATTGTTACAATTCTGGATAAAAAAATTACAATACATAATCCAACATATTTTGAGGAGGTCTCTATGTGAAAATTGCATATTGATTTTCTAATTCACATTGTATATTAATAAGGTTCTTTATATATTTATAAGGAACTTTTTTACGTTATCCTCTATAAAATGATTGTATATTATGGTAATAATAGCTAAAATCGATAATAAAAAAGCAAAAGGAAGGGGAGAAGGAATGGTTCGAATTGAGTATGATCGATTAGTAGCTATTTGTTACAGTATAGGGGTTTTGTTATTATTAAAAATTCCAAACGATAATGAATTAATTGGGGAAAAACTATTCAATTTCTATAAGGTTCCGGTATATACATATATTTATATGGGTTATAAAGTTTCAAATATATTAATTGTTTCTTTCGTACTACATATAATCGCATTTATATTATTTGTAAAATGGCTAGTAAAAAAGAAATCTAGTACATTTAGAACAATGAATAAGATAAAAGTAGTAGGCATTAGTATTTTGATTTTAATGATGCCGTTTATTTTAAATAACATTCTCCATACATTGAATAAAACATGGTACTACGCAGGAAAAACAGGGGTAGAGGCGATAGAATATAAAAAAGAAGATAGCCAGTGTAGAATGGAGAAAAATGGAGAGGGTATCGAACAAAAATGCATTGTGACTTTAAAAAATTATCGTAATCATTCACAGGTATTAAAAGTTGTTTTATATGATAATGCAAACGAGAATTCAAAAGGTTATCCAGTACCGAAACCAGTCTATTTACAAAAACATGAGACAAAACAATTCGAATTTCAAATTCCTGTTGCTTATAATAGCGGTATTGAAAAAGATAAAGTACCAAATATTAAATTACATTCATTGCATAAAAATGATGAGAAATACAATTAATCCGTAATTGAAAGTTTATGAGTAGGAGCAATAATTTGAAAAGATATAGAAAATCAACTTGAATCATCCAACATGCTGTGAGGTAACGGCATATTGGATGGTTTTTTATTTTATCCCCTTTTTTACGTATGAAAGGGTGGGATACTTTGTTGAAAACGAAAAACATTACAAGGGTCATATGCTGTCTTCACTTTACGCAACCTTTGAAAATTAGAGCCATAATAACTAGTTTGCCAATTTTTTATGTCGATATCGGGCCAATTGACATAGTCTCCTAGTGTGTAAGGATCTAAGCTTTCCCGTAAATCTTTAACCCAGCGTATATTTCGATTTTCTTCATCGTTGCATTTCCAAGAAGTAATATATTCTTGAGCAATAATTGCCTTGCGGTGGAAATAAGCTGTTTCATTAGGTGAAATGTTTTCTACAGCACCTACGAGTGATTGGTGCCAAATACTCGCATCTTTATTTGGTGCATGAGAAAGAAAATATCGTAAGATTTGAATACCTTTAAGAGGGATAGGTTTATATACGTAGGAACCAGAACGTTTGAATTTTTCAGGAATATTGCCGCTATTAAAGAATTGAACAGCCTTTATATACGGGACTTCATCTATAAAGAGAGAAGGATTACCAGTTTCAAGAAGAGGAGATAATAGATGATAGAGTTCAGAAGGAGAGCCGACAAATTCACCTTTCACCTCGATTTTATTTCGTTGTTTAGAGAATAATTCAATTGATGAAGTGAGACGCTCATCTATATAAGGTGCCCAGTTTTGCCAAGTTTGAAATGCAGCAATAAAGTCTTTCCATTCCCATGTAAGTGAGAAAATTGATACGTTTTTAATAGGGTGGACTCGAAAGGTTAAGGAAGTAACAATTCCGAAATTTCCACCACCACCGCCACGGCATGCCCAAAATAGGTTAGGGTTTTCTTGTTCATTTGCACGAATGATTTTTGCACCAAATTTCCCGCACGCTTGTACCATTTCGACTTCTACTAATTGATCACATGTTAGTCCAAATAAGCGTGAAAGCATGCCAATGCCACCGCCGAGTGTTAGCCCCACAATTCCGACACTTGCACTTGTGCCAGCTGGTATTGTAACACCGTATTTCCAAAGTTCTTTATACACAGTGCCAAGATGTGCACCCGCTTCAATTGTTGCTGTTAATTTTCCTGTACTAACCGTAATTTGCTTCATTTCACTCACATCAATAATAAGCCCGCCATTTAAAAGAGAGAAATTTTCGTAGCTATGTCGTCCACTTCTTAAGCGAAATGGTATATGACGCTCACGTGCCCATTTTAAGGCATTACACACATCATTTTTATTTTGACAAAAAACAATAATACAAGGAAATTTTGGAATGCTTAAATTTAAATTTATTCGGGCTATGTCATACCCAGGATCAGAGGGAACGATGATACGACCAGTTAATTTTGTTTGTTTCAATTTATATCTCCTTTCTGAAATAATATGAGCTTGTATTAGTATATGAAGAGTGTATTTAACACGCATGGACGAGAAGAAGAGAAGGGTTAGATTTATCCCGTTATTTGCGAGAAGTAAGACAATCGGGCTGAAGCAAAGAAGATAGGGCTGCTCGTAAAAGCTCGATTGGTAAGGGCTAATAATCAGCGGGGAATGGACACCTCCTTAATGATTAAAGTTTCACTTTATCTTTGTGAGAAATAAATAAGGCATAAGAATAAGGAAACTACATAGAGTTCAATGAAAACAGTTGCAAACTCTCCATATTTTGTTATGATAGTGTTACGAAAACGTTTGCATAAAAAATCGAGATGCAAAAGGAGAGAGTTATTATGAAGAAAACATGGTGGAAAGAAGCAGTTGCTTATCAAATTTATCCACGTAGCTTTATGGATTCAAATGGTGATGGTATTGGAGATTTACAGGGGATTATTGCAAAGCTGGATTATTTAAAAGATTTAGGTATAGATGTAATTTGGATTTGTCCAATGTATAAATCACCTAATGACGATAATGGTTATGATATTAGTGACTATCAAGATATTATGGATGAATTTGGTACGATGGAAGATTTTGATATGCTACTAGATGAAGTTCATAAGCGTGACATGAAGCTTATTATTGATTTAGTTATTAATCATACAAGTGATGAACATCCATGGTTTATTGAATCAAGTTCTTCTAAAGACAATCCGAAGCGTGATTGGTATATTTGGCAGGATGGGAAAGACGGGGCGGAACCAAACAATTGGGAAAGTATTTTTAATGGTTCTGCATGGGAGTATGATGAAGTAACAGAACAATATTATTTACATTTATTCTCGCGTAAACAACCAGATTTGAACTGGGAGAATAAAGAAGTTCGTGAAGTGTTATACGATACAGTTAATTGGTGGCTTGATAAAGGGATTGATGGTTTCCGTGTTGATGCAATTAGTCATATTAAAAAAGAAGATGGCCTCAAGGATATGCCAAATCCAAAAGAATTAAAATATGTACCATCTTTTGATAAACATATGAATGTGGACGGTATTCAACCTTTATTAGAAGAGTTAAAAGAAAACACATTCTCTAAGTACGATATTATGACTGTTGGTGAAGCAAATGGCGTTAAGATTGAAGATGCTGAGCTTTGGGTTGGAGAAGAACAAGGTAAATTCAATATGGTATTCCAGTTTGAACATTTAAGCTTATGGGATGCAGAAAAGAAGAAAGACCTTGATGTTGTAGGATTGAAAAAAGTATTAACGAAATGGCAAAAAGGATTAGAAAATAAAGGATGGAACGCTTTATACATCGAGAATCACGATAAGCCACGTATCGTTTCAACGTGGGGAGATGATAAACAATATTGGCGTGAAAGTGCAACAGCTCTAGGAGCGATGTATTTCTTTATGCACGGTACACCGTTTATTTATCAAGGACAAGAAATTGGTATGACAAATGTTCAGTTACCAAATATTGAAGATTACGATGATGTAGCAATTAAAAATTTATATCGAGAGAAAATTGCAGAGGGCGTATCACATCAAGATATGATGGAAATTATATGGGCTTCTTGCCGCGATAATTCACGTACACCTATGCAGTGGAATGATGAAATGAATGCTGGCTTCACAACAAGTACACCTTGGTTTAGCATGAATCCAAATTACAAAGAAATTAATGTTGAAAAGCAAAAAAATGAAGAAAAGTCTATTTTCAATTTCTATAAGAAAATGATTGCCTTGAAAAAAGAGCACGATGTACTGAACTACGGTACGTACGATTTACTTTTAGAAGACGATCCACAAATTTATGCATATACACGTACGCTACAGGATGAAAAAGTCATTGTAATTAGTAATATTTCAAAAGAGGAAGCTGTGTATAATGAGAGTTTATTCGCATTAGAACGCAAACGTTTGCTTTTAAATAACTATGAAGTTGCGGAACATGAAAAAATAACTACAATCACGTTGAAACCTTATGAAACAAGGGTTTATCGCATTTCATAATGAAAAAGGATGCTCCTTGAGCATCTTTTTTTATGAAAAAAAATAAATTTCTATTGCAATGTGAAAACGCTTTTATTAAAATAGATTTATGAAAACGGTTGCGTAAAGAGAAAAAAGTAACATAAGGAATCGTTTTCATAAGAGAAACAGAAATTATAATTTAAATCATTATGTTGTTATAAATAAAGGGGAGGAAGAACAGATGAAAATTACGTCTTTTGATTTTTGGCAAAAGTTCGGGAAAGCATTATTAGTGGTTGTAGCTGTAATGCCAGCAGCTGGTTTAATGATTTCGATCGGCAAGTTAATTGGGATGTCTGCTGGGGATATTAACGCAGTTCATACAATTGCTCGAGTAATGGAAGACATCGGTTGGGCAATTATTACAAATCTACACATCTTATTTGCAGTAGCAATTGGAGGATCTTGGGCGAAGGATCGTGCAGGTGGTGCATTTGCAGCACTGTTAGCATTCGTCTTAACAAACAGAATTACAGGAGCTATCTTTGGCGTAAACGCTCAAATGTTAGCGGATTCAAAAGCGACAGTTTCTTCATCATTAGCAGGTGATTTACTTGTAAAAGATTATTTCACTTCTGTACTTGGTGCACCAGCATTAAACATGGGAGTGTTCGTAGGGATTATTACAGGTTTCTTAGGAGCTACTTTATATAACAAATACTACAATTATAATAAACTGCCACAGGCACTAGCATTCTTTAATGGAAAACGATTTGTACCATTCGTTGTAATTGTTTGGTCTACAGTCACTGCGATTGTATTATCACTTGTATGGCCATTTATCCAAAGTGGATTAAATGAATTTGGTCGCTGGATTGCAGCATCTAAAGATAGTGCACCAGTTATTGCACCGTTTGTATATGGAACGTTAGAACGTTTATTATTACCATTTGGATTACATCATATGTTAACGATTCCGATGAACTACACAGAGCTAGGTGGAACATATACGATGTTAACTGGCTCAAAGGTTGGACAAATTGTAGCGGGACAAGATCCGTTATGGCTTGCATGGATTACAGATTTAAATAACTTATTAGCAAATGGAGATACGAAAGCATATAACGATTTATTAAATAACGTTGTACCAGCTCGTTTCAAAGCTGGACAAGTTATCGGCTCAACGGCAGCGTTAATGGGGATTGCGTTTGCGATGTTCCGTAATGTTGATAAAGAAAAACGTGCAAAATATAAACCAATGTTCTTATCAGCTGCATTAGCAGTATTCTTAACAGGTGTAACAGAACCAATTGAATTCATGTTCATGTTTATTGCACCAGTATTATATGTTGTGTATGCGATTACAACAGGACTTGCATTCGCATTAGCGGATTTAATTAATTTACGTGTTCATGCATTTGGATTTATTGAGTTAATTACTCGTACACCAATGATGATCAATGCAGGTTTAACGAGAGATTTAATCAACTTTGTCATTGTTTCATTAGTGTTCTTCGGCCTTAACTTTACGTTATTCAACTTCTTAATTAAAAAATTCAATTTACCAACGCCAGGGCGTGCAGGAAACTATATTGATAATGAAGATGAGTCAACAGAAGGAACAGGAAATGTACAAGATGGTTCATTAGCAACAAAAGTTATTGATTTATTGGGCGGAAAAGATAATATTGCTGACGTAGATGCTTGTATGACACGTTTACGTGTAACAGTAAAAGATTTAGATGCCGTTGCACCAGAAGCAAAATGGAAACAAAATGGTGCTTTAGGACTTATTGTAAAAGATAAAGGTGTACAAGCAGTATATGGCCCGAAAGCTGACGTATTAAAGTCAGATATTCAAGATATGTTAGGTGCGTAATAATATGAAATTGCTAACTTTAAATTGTCACTCTTGGCAAGAAGAGAATCAAATTGAAAAAATAAAGTATCTTGCTAAAGCAATTCAAGAAGAAGATTATGATGTGATCGCATTGCAAGAAGTAAGTCAGTCTATACAAGCTGAAAATGTATGCGGTAACAAGAAAAAAGATAATTTTGGACTTTTACTGCTAGAAGAGTTAAGAGCATTAAATGTAAAAGAATACAATATTATTTGGGATTTCTCTCATATTGGATATGATGTGTACGAAGAAGGATTAGCAATTATAACAAAGCACAACATTGTAAAGGAAGATACGTTCTTTGTCTCAGAAAATAAGGATACAACGTATTGGAAAACACGCAAAATTGTAAGTACAACAATTGCTTATAATGATAAGAATATAACGTTTTATTCTTGCCATCTCGGTTGGTGGAATGATGAAGAAGAATCATTCCAAGACCAAGTTGATCGTTTAATGGAGCGTGTAAATAGCAATGAACTTTCCTTCTTAATGGGTGATTTTAATAACAATGCTCGTTTAGAAGGAGAGGGTTATGAGTATATGATGCAAAAAGGTTTATATGACACATATGAACTAGCGATAGAGAAGGATGAAGGAACAACTGTCCAAGGAGAGATTGCTGGTTGGGATGAAAATAAACAAAACTTACGAATCGACCTAATATTAAGCAATCAAAGTAAAACAGTTACTTCTTCAAAAGTCATTTTTAATGGAACAAATCGAAATGTAATTTCTGACCATTTCGGTGTAGAAGTACAATTAGATATATAATAGAAGAAACCCTCACAGATAATGAAAAGCTGGGAGGGTTTTTTGATAAATACAAGTATTCCCAAGAGAAAATACTTGTATTTTTTATGACATTTCCTATATATTTGTTATTATTGAATGTAAAACTAATTCGGTCATTTTGTATGCATACTTTTTTTACTTCGTTATATAATGAAGTAAGTGAAATATTTAATGGGAAAAATAGTATGTTTTCGTTTAATCCACGATGTAGAAAGTGATATAATTACAAAATGTATGTATCATTTTCTAAAGAAGGAAAAATATATAATTAGGTGATAACTTTTATGAAACAAATTTGGCGTATTTATAAGACAGATTTACGGAATGTAGCCAAACATTGGGCTGCAATTGTTATTGTTTTAGGGTTAATGATTTTACCATCGTTATATGCATGGTTTAACATTAAAGCTTCTTGGGATCCTTACGGAAATACGAAAGGAATCCAAATTGCAGTTTCTAACCAAGATGTTGGATCAAATTTAAGAGGGAAAGATATTAACATCGGGGAAGAAATTGTAGATTCACTTAAGAAGAACAAAAATTTCGGGTGGAAGTTTGTTGATGAAAAGCAAGCAATTTATGGAGTAGAGCGTGGAGATTATTCCGCAAGTATTACTATTCCAAAAGATTTTTCTGAAAAGATTGCAACGGTCTTGAATGAAAATCCACAGAAACCAGAACTTGATTACTATGTAAATGAAAAAGTAAATGCGATTGCACCGAAAATTACAGCTAAAGGTGCATCGGGTCTTACAGAAGAGGTTAGTAAAAACTTTGTTAAAACAGCAAACGGTGAGATTTTTAAAATCTTCAATGACCTTGGAATCGATTTAGAAACAAACTTACCAAGCATCGAAAAAGTAAAAGATCTTGTATTTAAATTAGAAGCGCAGTTCCCAGAAATGAATACACTTATGGATAAGGCGTTAGATGATGCGACTCGAGCAGAAGATGTTGTGAAAGTAGCGCAAAAAGAGCTGCCAGTTGTAGAAAGTGTTATTAATGATGGTCAAGAAGCGTTAGGGAATTTAGATAAATTCTTTGCAAACAACGATCAAACATTGCAAAATGCTCCTGGGACAATGAGAAATAATTTAACTGTAGCAAAAGATGTAATGGATAAAGCAAATGCTGTTACGAACTTTTTAATGAACCCAGGGGTAGACCTTTCTGGTATGAAGGGATTACCTGAGTTTCCAGCGCGTCCGGATCTTTCAAAGTTGAATGATGAAGGTTATAAAAATATTGCAAGAAATCTTAATCAAACAGTGAATAATGTTTTAAACTCGGCGCGTGCAGGAACATCATACGGGAAAAGTGTTGTAAACGGATTACAAAATGGCCAGTTCGATCCAGAAAAGGCAAAGCAAGATCTTAATGCGGTTTCTGAGAATCTTCAAGGTCGTACGGATAGTATTGTGTATCTTATTAATGTATTTACTGAACTTCAAAAATCAGCGACGACTGATTTTGGTCAAAGCTTCTTCCAAGGGCGAGTGGATCGCTTAACTAGTCTTAAAGGCAAAATGGAAAATGCAAACAACGGTATTAAAGATATTGTAAATGTTATTGGCACAGGACAAGAAGTAAAGAAAGATGTAACAGATGCAGCAAATCAAAAATTAGATGCAGCAAATGGATTAATTGATCAAGCTGAAAAAGATTATAATGAAACATTTGTAGCAGATTATAAAAAAGCAGTTAGCACAGTTGATCAAGCGAAAGCTGATGCAAATGAAACATACGATACTGTGAAAAATGAATATGATAAGGCAAAAAATACTTTTGAAGGTGTTATAGCAGACGTAAATAATAGAGGTGTTAATGGATTAGATAGCACAAAAGTAGCTTTAAACGATTTAAATGGTCAATTACAAGCTACTAAGAATCTAATTGGTGATGCGATTCCGGTTCTAGAAAGCACAAATAAGGTATTAGCAGATGTAAATAGTGACAAAAACCTTAATAATGGAATTGCAAAATTAAATAAAGCACAAAATACTGTTCAAAAAGGTATAGATGCAACGAATAAGGCAACTACACTAATTAACAATGGACAGAAGCCTACAAAAGAGGTTGTAGAAAGTATTAATGAAGCAACTAAAAATGCTTCAGCTCAATTAGGAGATTTCTTAGCAACGTATGATTCAGAAATTGTTCCGAACTTTAATACAGCAATTGCTCGTACAAAAGAGATGTCGAAAAATACAACTCAAATTTTAAATGATGCAGACAAAAAGCTTCCAGATGTTAAAAAATTACTAGAAGATTCATCAAAAGGCTTAGTAGATGGTCAAAAGAAAATTGCAGACATTAAAGCTGAAATGCCGGAGACTGAGAAAAAGATTAAAGAATTAGCAGATAAAATTCGTGATTTTGAATCTGAAGAGGATATAAAAGACATCATACGCTTATTAAAGAATGATGTTGAAAAGCAAAGTGACTACTTTGCAAATCCAGTAAATTTAAAAGAGAATAAATTATTTGCAATGCCGAACTACGGTTCAGCAATGTCACCATTCTATACAGTGCTTGCATTATGGGTAGGCGCATTATTAATGGTTTCATTATTAACGGTAGAAGTACACGAAGAGGGCGCGAATTATAAGAGCCATGAAGTTTACTTCGGACGTTTATTAACATTCTTAACGATAGGTCTTTCACAAGCGTTTATCGTATCAATGGGAGATATATTCTTACTCGGTACGTACGTAGTCGATAAGTTCTGGTTTGTGTTATTTAGTTTATTTATTGGGGGAGTCTTTGTTTGTATCGTATACTCACTCGTTTCTATTTTCGGAAACGTTGGGAAATCGATGGCGATCATTTTACTTGTACTGCAAGTAGCAGGATCAGGCGGAACATTCCCAATTCAAATGACACCACCGTTCTTCCAAGCGATTTATCCGTTCTTACCATTCACATATGCAATTAGTGCAATTCGTGAAACAGTTGGCGGAATGCTTTGGGATATAGTAACTAGAGATTTACTTGTGTTAAGTGTTTTCGTAGTAGTTATGATTGTTGCTGCGTTATTACTGAAAACACCAATTAACAAATCAAGTGAAAAATTCGTTGAGAATGCAAAAGGAAGTAAAATCATTCATTAATAAAAAGGTTCCTACCGATAGTGGTAGGAACCTTTTTGTTTAATCAAATTTTAATTTCTTTAATGCTTCTGCGAATGGATTGTTTAATGGTTCTTCTTCTTTGTTCTGTTGTTTCATATATTTTTGGACGTCACGTTTATCAGCTTTGCTGCCGGATTCTTTTTTACGTCTCTCTTGGAATGTAGAAAGTTTCTCACGATAGCCACATTTACATGCGAAAATTTGGCCCGCTCCTTCACCACGAAGTTCTAGTTTCTTTTTACACTGAGGACAGCGTGCGTTTGTAGTGCGGGATACATTTTTACGGTGACCACATTCGCGATCTTGGCATACAAGCATTTTACCTTTTTTACCGTTTACTTCTAACATTGGTTTACCACAGTCTGGACAAGACTTCGTTGAAATGTTGTCATGTTTATATTTTTTATCACTCGATTTAATTTCAGCAACAATTTCTTTCGTATAGTTCTTCATTTCTGAAATGAATAATTCTTTCTTTAATTTTCCTTTAGCGATAGCTTCTAACTTTTGCTCCCATTCACCAGTTAGTGTAGGAGATTTCAGTTCTTCTGGCACTAAATCAAGTAACTGACGGCCTTTTGAAGTAATATGAATATCTTTACCACGTTTTTCAAGCAAGAACGAATTGAATAACTTGTCGATAATATCAGCACGCGTTGCTACAGTACCTAATCCACCAGTTGACTTTAACGTGTCAGCAAGTTGTTTGTTTTGCGTATCCATGTATTTTGTTGGGTTTTCCATTGCTGAAAGTAATGTTGCTTCATTAAAGCGTGCAGGTGCTTTCGTTTGACCTGATGTTTGGACAATTAGTTTTATGTTTAATGTATCGCCTTTTTCGATGCGAGGTAAGATTTGTTCTTTTACATCATCGCTTGCATCATCATCTTCAAACCGATTTGCATAAACCTCTTTCCAACCAGCATGTAAAATCGTTTTTCCGCGTGCGATGAACGTTTCGTCACCAATTTTCGTGCGCAATGTTAGTTGTTCATATTCAAAGGCCGGGAATAAAACAGCTAAGAAACGTTTTACAACTAAGTCATAAATTTTACGTTCTTTATCTGTGAAAGCTGAGAAGTTTACATAGCTCTCTGTTGGAATAATTGCGTGATGATCACTTACTTTACTATCATCAACAAATGATTTATTAGATTTTACAGGTTTCTGCAATACTTTATGTGCTAAAGGACGGTATTCTCCAACTCCGCAAGCCTTCAGACGCTCTGGAAGTGTTCCGACAATATCAGATGAAATATAGCGTGAATCTGTACGAGGGTACGTTAAAACTTTATGCTGTTCATATAATTTTTGCATAATGTTTAATGTTTCTTTCGCAGAGTAACCAAATATTTTATTCGCATCACGTTGTAGTTCAGTTAAATCGTAAAGACCAGGAGCGAACGATTTCTTTTGTTTTTTATCAATGTCTACAACAGTAGCATTTTGTTTACTAATTTTGTTCACGATTGCATCAGTTTTTTCTTTATTAAAGCTACGGCTATTTCCTTTTGTATCTTGCCAAGTTAGCTTTAATCTCTCAGCTGTTTGAGCTTCGATACCATAGTAAGTTTGAGCTTTGAAATGTTTGATTTCATCTTCACGGCTTGCAATCATGGCTACAGTAGGTGTTTGAACACGACCACAATTTAGTTGGGCATTAAAGCGAGTAGTTAATGCTCGAGTCGCATTAAGTCCGATATACCAGTCAGCCTCTGAACGTGCGACAGCTGAAGCGTATAGATTGTCATATGCTTTTCCTGGTTTTAAATTTGCGAAGCCATCTTTAATTGCTTTATCGGTAACAGATGAAATCCATAGACGTTTAATCGGTTTCTGCATTTTAACTTTATCGATAATCCAGCGTGCGACCAACTCTCCCTCACGACCGGCGTCAGTAGCTATAATGATTTCATTTACATCTTTTCTAAGAAGCTGACTTTTTACAGCGTTAAACTGTTTCCCTGTTTGTTTAATAACGGTTAGTTTTAAACGCTCCGGTAGCATTGGTAAATCTTCTAAATTCCACTGTTTATATTTCACATCATAGCTTTCTGGATCAGCTAATGTAACGAGATGACCTAAAGCCCAAGTAACAATATATTTACTACCTTCAAGATAGCCGTTCCCTTTTTTATCACATTTCAGTACACGTGCGATATCACGTGCAACAGAAGGTTTTTCAGCAATTACAATACTTTTTGCCATGTTTAAAAACATCCTTTCAAATTTCCATACGTTAAATATAGCATACATCTTTGTTCTATTCAGTCTTGCTGACGGTTTGAGTTATTTGTGGTGAAATATACGTGTGAGAGTTTTACTTATATAAAGGCGAAGAATGGTTGAACCAGGAGAGTTATGATCTCTATCATTTTATAAAAGTAAAGAACTTGTTATTTTACTAGAATAAGAGTAGACTTTGAAGTAGATGAATAATAAACACATGGGAGTTTGTGGATGCAAACTGAGAGTATGACTAATCCGTCATTGACCATTTGAACCTGTTGGATAATGCCAGCGTAGGGAGAGTGTAAAAGCACATGTTCAGGCACTTTGCGTACGCGCAAAGTGCCTTTTTGTGTATCTCCCATCATTAAAGTTAGGAGATGAAAAGGATGAATATGAAAGAAATTAGTAAAGTAGTGGATTTGGTGAGAGAGTCTAATCCACTCGTGCATAATATTACAAATGTTGTTGTAACAAATTTTACAGCAAACGGTTTGTTAGCATTAGGAGCATCACCTGTAATGGCGTATGCAAAAGAAGAAGTAGCAGAAATGGCTAGCATTGCGGGAGCCCTTGTTTTAAATATGGGTACACTTCGTCCTGAAGAGGTAGAAGCGATGTTACTTGCTGGTAAATCAGCAAATACGAATGATGTACCAGTATTGTTTGATCCAGTTGGGGCAGGAGCAACTTCTTATCGAACAGAAGTCGCGAGATATATTCCAGCTGAAATCGATTTAGCTGTTATTCGCGGAAATGCAGCTGAAATAGCTAACGTTATTAATGAAAAATGGGAAATTAAAGGTGTAGATGCTGGTACTGGAAACGGTAATGTTGTAAATATTGCAAAACAGGCAGCGGATGAATTAAATACAGTTGCGGTAATTACTGGAGAAGAAGATGTTGTTACAGATGGAGAGCGAAGTATTCTTATTCGAAATGGCCATCCTATTTTAACGAAAGTTACTGGAACAGGTTGTTTACTAACTTCTGTAATAGGAGCATTTGTAGCGGTAGAAAAGGATTATGTAAAGGCAGCAGTAGCCGCATTAACATTCTATGGAGTAGCAGCAGAAATAGCGGCTTCGAAAACAGTAGAGAATGGACCAGGAAGCTTTCAAATTGAATTTTTAAATCAGTTAGCGAATACAACTTCAGATGATATTGAGAAGTATGGAAAGATTGAGGTTATACAGTAAGGAGGGGAACTAGATGTCGCGCATTACAATGGATGAAATGTCTAGGTTATTACGAGTATATTTTATTATGGGAAGTAACAATTGTACGAAGGAGCCACTACAAGTATTGAGAGATGCACTTGAAGGCGGTATAACAATTTTTCAATTTCGTGAAAAGGGGAAAGGGGCTTTAACGGGAGAGAAACGTATTGATTTTGCGAAAGAACTGCAAGCGCTTTGCAAGGAGTACGATGTACCATTCATCGTAAATGATGATGTGGAACTAGCCCTCGAGTTAGATGCAGATGGCGTGCATGTTGGACAAGATGATGAAGGAATTACATCTGTTCGTAAAAAAATGAGAGATAAAATTATTGGAGTATCTACACATACAATTGAAGAAGCACGCTGGGCGATTGAAAATGGAGCCGATTATTTAGGAGTTGGTCCAATTTTTCCGACGAGTACGAAAAAAGATACAAAAGCGGTTCAAGGAACGAAAGGTCTAAAGTATTTTAGGGAACAAGAGATTACAATACCGATCGTTGGGATTGGTGGGATTACAATTGAAAATACAGCTTCTGTTATAGAAGCGGGTGCGGATGGTGTTTCAGTTATTTCAGCGATTAGCTTAGCGGAATCTGCGTATGAAAGTACGAAGAAATTAGTTGAGGAAGTAAATAAGAGTTTGTAGAAAAAGCCCATGTAATATTTTAAATGCTATATGGAGGAATAGACTGCCAAAAAAGTTTAAACAAACGTTTGATTAAAAAAGCACAAACCTTTTTAAATAAAGGTTTGTGCTTTTTCTTTAAAACATAATTGAAATTAAGAGCATTCCAATTCCAATAGAAGTAAAGGTTGCGATCAGGCCCGGAATCATAAAGCTATGATTTAAAACATATTTACCAATTCCTGTTGTACCAGTACGGTCAAAGTTAATTGCAGCAACGATTGTCCCGTAGTTTGGAATGAAGAAATATCCATTTACTGCAGGGAACATCGCAATAAGTAATGCCGGTGGAATACCAAGTGATAGTCCAAGTGGCACTAAAGCACGAACTGTTGCTGCTTGGCTATACAGTAAAATAGATAGAATGAATAGTGCAATAGCAAATAACCATGGTGCACTTGTCACTAAGTGTTGAATTGATCCTTGAATTATATTTAAGTTTCCGTTGAAGAAAGTATCTCCCATCCAAGCAATACCAAAAATAGCAACAACTGCTGTTGCGCCTGCTTTAAAGACGTTACCAGTTACAATGCTTTCCACATTTGGTTTACAGAAAATAATAATAAGAGCAGCAATGGTTAACATGACCATTTCAATTGTGTTTGGCATGGAAAGACGAGCTAACTTTCCGTCAACCATCCATCCCGGACGAAGGGCTTCAAATGAACCAAGAAGTACGACAAGGAAAGTTCCTACTAGGAAAAGGATAACTGATAATTTAGCGCCTTTTACACCCGAAAATTCTTTTTTCTCTTCAAGTTTAGGGATCATTCCCTCTTTTAATCGCTTCAAGTATTCAGGGTCTTCATTTAATTCTTTTCCCATTTTACTAGCAACGAATGCAGCTACCATACAAGCAATAAAAGTAGAAGGGATACTGACTTTTAAAATATCTAACAAGGTGATTTTATAGTCGGCTAACATTGCTAAAAGCGCAACTGTTGCAGCCGATATTGGACTAGCTGTAATTGCCTGCTGGGAAGCGATAACGGCAATTGACATTGGTCGTTCAGGTCTAATTCCTGATTCGCGAGATACTTCGGCGATAACGGGAAGTACAGAATAAGCGACATGACCAGTTCCCGCGCATAGCGTGAATAAATAAGTAACAATAGGAGCAAAAAATGTAATACGCTTTGGATTTTTTCGTAATGCTTTCTCAGCAAGGTAGACAAGGTAATCCATTCCTCCAGCAGCTTGCAAAGCACCGGCAGCTGTAATTACTGCTAAAATCATAAGCATTACATCAATAGGAGGAGCTGTAGGTTGTAAGTGGAAGACGAAAACAAGTATTGCCATACCAACGCCACCCATTACTCCTAGACCAACTCCGCCCAGGCGTGCACCAATAAAAATGCAGATTAGTAACGTAAGAAATTGTAGCCAAAACATGATAAACTACCTCCGAAATTCGTAAGTTAAGATATGTTTGAATAATTTAATTTGAATGAAAATTAAATAAACATCCGTAATAATCCTTATTCTATATACATTTTTTATTATATAACACAAGAAATGTAACATTCACGTACTTTGTTAAATTATTTCGAAAAAATAATCCGTTAAAACTTTATATTTATATGTACAAATGGGTGGACATTTTAATTTTTATGTTGTAATCTTTGATAGAGAATAATTTAATTCTCATAGAACTCCCATATCGTTCAACTCGTTCAGCGAGAAAGGCAAACTGATGGAAACATTAGGACGCAAAACTACAGGAGCTAAGGTCGAAAGGCTACGCTAGCCAGTTACCGGACGGATAGGGTTGGTCTTGACCAATGCTCTTTTCATTGGTCTTTTTTTATTCTCGAACATAGTGAGAATCATTTTCAAACAAAATATTCGTATATTTTGTTTTTTTGTTTTTAATTTTGATAATTAAGGAAGGTGAATATTAGTGAAAAAGTATTGGCATAAGTTATCATTTCTTCAAAAGAACGTCTTATTAACTGTCTTAGTTATTTTGACGCTTGTTGGAAGTATGGGTGCATTAAGCTTCAACATGTTTCAAAATAGTATGATGTCTTTATTTGAAAGACAGTCTATTGAAACGGGAGAGATAGTGCTAAAAAAACTGGATGTAGAATTAGTTAGAGACATGACGAAAGACCCTACAGCCGAAAGAGTGAAAAAAGAAAAGTTAACAGGGCAATTAGATGAAGTGTCAAAAGAATTGAAAAGTGTTGGACAAACGTATGTTACAGGAGCAAAAGCGAATGAAAAGCGAGAGTTACAACTCGTTGGTTTGACTACAGAGTTAACAAATGCAGTCCCTGTAAAGCCGGGAGATTATTATGAACAACCCGCTCATTGGATGAATGCATACGATAAAGTGATGGATACGAAAAAGGCTCAGATGACAGAAGTATATGAAGATGAATTAGGTTCGTGGGTGACAATATTAGAGCCAATTACAGATGGAGAAAACAATATTGTTGCAATTGTTGCGGCTGACTTAGATGCTTCTATCGTTCCTAGTACAAAGAAGGATTTTGTGATACAGGGTATACTCTTTATTATTATTTCATTAGCAATGGCAACTATTACTCAATTCTTTATCGTACGTCACTCGTTAGCTCCATTAAAAGATTTACGAGAGGGATTACGTAAGATTGGTGAAGGTGATTTAAGTATTAAATTAAAAGAAAGACCAGATGATATTGGAATTATTAATGTATATTTCAATAATACGATTGATAAATTTAAAGGGATTATAGATAAAGTAAGACAGACTGCTGAGCAAGTTTCTTCTTCTTCACAAGAATTGTCGGCAAGTACAGAGGAAAACAGTATGGCAGTTCAAGAGATTGCAAGTTCTATTGAAGGTTTAAGAGTAGGAGCGCAATCTCAAGAAACTTCAGTACAACAATGCCTAGGAATTGTACATGGAATGGAAAATAAGGTAGAAGAGATAACTGGGGCTGCGAAACAAGTTGCAGTTGCTTCAGAAGGTATGGAGCAACATTCAATTGAAGGTAATGAAGTCATTGGACAAATTATTAATCAAATGAGTTTAATCCAAAATGCAGTACAAGATTTATCTTCTATCATCTATTCGTTAGAAACAAGGTCAAAAGAAATTAGTGATATTGTAACTGTAATTACAGGTATTTCAAATCAAACAAATTTATTAGCCTTAAATGCTTCTATTGAAGCTTCACGTGCTGGAGCAGCTGGAAGAGGGTTTGCAGTTGTTGCTGATGAAGTGCGCAAATTAGCAGAACAAACTGAAACGTCAGCGAAAGATATAGCGAAATTAATTAGTGAAACGCAGACTGAAACAGAAGAGGCTGTAGTTTCAATGCAGAAAGGTTCAAAAGAAGTAGAATCTGGAATTACTCTTGTTCAAAGTAGTGGTGCGTTCTTCGAGAAAATTTCAAAGTCAGCACAGTCTGTTACAGATCAAGTTAGGGCTGTTTCTAGCAACTCAGGTGATATTTTACAAAATAGCCAGAATATCGTTCAAGTCGTAAATGAATTATCACATATCGCGAATACTTATGCGAATAGCAGTAGTAATGTTGAAGAAAGTATGAAGGAGCAAGAAATATCAGTACAAGATATTGCAGAATTAGCTACATCTTTAAGTTGGCTTTCACAGGAGCTACAAGAGTTGATTGGAGAATTTAAAAGTTAATAAAAAATATAAGGTGTAGATATAATCTGCACCTTTATTTCTTTAATTAACAGTCTAATATCTAAATTTAAGGATGTTAGAAGTGAAACTTTAATCAGTGGGGGATGAACACCCCTACTGATTAAAGTTTCACTTTATTTTATGGAGAGCGAGAGGATTCAGTATGAGTATTTTCTTAAAACGTTCATATGTGGAGAGATATGAACAATTTTTGCAACAAAATTATGAACCACTTATGATACCGAAGGATTTTCAAGTAAACGAATATAAGCAGATGAAAATTAAGGATATACAAGCGATCGAACATAGTAAGTTAGATATAATAGTCGCTACTTTTGTATGGTTGCATCATGTTAGTAATGAAAAATGTATAGTGATTCCTCATTATATGGAACAGAGTAGTTATCCGTTATGTATTACGATTTCAGAGGAACTTTCTTATGAAGAGCTAAAAGTAGAAATTAATGATCAAATTGTGCAGTTAGAAAACATGGAAGAAGTACAAAAGGTATTATTACAATATGATGAGGGGAAATGGGGGAAACCTGCAGTTACAGTAGGAAAAGAGAATAGAAATAGTCAGTTGAACTTTATTGAATTAAAGAATAATTACTTTGAGGTTTCTTATAATAAAATGCAATTGGAAGAAAAAACAGCGACTCGTTATATAGAGCAAATTGAGTATGTATTACAGCAAGGAATTACAAACGAGAAGCAATGTATTGTATCTATGGATATTATTCCAGAAGAAGAGTTAGCAATATATAAAGAGATAAATCATACAGAAGTACCATATCCGAATAAGAGTATTTCCGATATGTTTTATGAAACAGTAACAAAGTTTTCAAATCGTATAGCCTTGTCTTCAGTAGAAGGAACATTAACATATGAACAACTAAATAAAAGGAGTAATCAAATCGCTCATATGTTATTACATAATGGAGTGAAGCAAGGTGATTATGTTGGTATCTTCATGAAACGAAGTATTGATACAGTAGTAAGTTTATTAGCGGTTTTAAAAGCAGGCGCTGCGTATATTCCAATCGATCCAGATTATCCTGCCAATCGGGTGCAGTATATTATTGAGGATAGCCAATCGAAATTAGTGCTAACAAAAGAAACAAAAATTCCGTATGAAGGCATTCGAGAGTTGTCTCTTTATAATATTGAAAAGTTTTCAGATGCAGATGTGAAATTGTTAATTCATCTTGATGATATTGCATATATGATCTACACATCAGGTTCTACAGGAAACCCGAAAGGAACAATGCTTGCGCACCGCGGGGTAGTTAATTTATGTACATGGATGCAAAGACATTATGGATTAACTGAAGAAGATGTTTTTGCACAGTTTCCATCATTTAGTTTCGATGCGTCTATTTGGGAGTTATTTGCTTCATTATTCTGTGGTGGAAATGTATATGTTTTATTAGATGAGCAAAGACTTTCAGTCGATGCTTTTGCAAATGCAATTTATAAAGAAAAGGCAACATCTATTTTAGGATTAGCTACAATTTTCTTACAACAAGTAGCAACATACCTTCCAGATGAAAGTAAATATAAGTTGGATTCATTAAAGAGAATTGCAGTTGGTGGAGAAATGCTTACTGCTGAAGTAGTGAAATTATGGCGACAGAGAATTGGTACTCATGTTCAATTGAATAATGCATATGGTCCGACAGAATGTACAATTACAACAACTACTTATCCAATTCCAGCGGAGTTAAATGATAAATTTGCTAGTATTCCAATTGGGAAGCCAGCGGATAATTATAAAGTTTGGATATTAAATGACAATATGAAAGTTTGTCCAATTGGTATTCCAGGAGAATTATATATAGAATCAGTAGGTATCGCGAAAGGTTACTTTAATAAGCCAGAGAAAACAGAAGAAGTGTTTATTCCACACCCCTTAAATTATGATAGTAGGATATATAAAACAGGTGATGTTGTTAAAATATTGGAAGATGGAAATATTGAATTTCTACACCGTAAAGACAATCAAGTGAAAATTAGAGGGCACCGAATTGAACTAGGTGAAATCCAAAATACAATTGCAAAATATGAAATGATAAAAGATGCCGTTGTATTTACGAAGAAAAGTGAAGAAGGTAGTCATTATTTAGTTGCTTTCTATACAACTGTTAATGAAGTTGCTATGGAAACCTTAATACACGATTTAAGAGAACAATTACCAGATTATATGGTGCCATCTAAGTTAATTTATATTAATGAACTGCCACTTACACCAAATAAAAAGGTTGATGTGAAGCGATTAGCACAACTGGAAGAAGAGTATGAGCCAGTTCGTTCACAAGAATATATCGCACCATCTACTGAAGCGGAAGAAAAAATAGCAAAAGCTTGGATTGATGTATTAGGTGTCTCAAAAGTTAGTGTCCATGACGACTTCTTTACAGTTGGTGGGCATTCATTAAAGGTATTACGAGTTTTAACTTTGCTTAAAGAGGATTTCCCGCATTTAACAATTCAAGACTTTTTCCAGGAACGCACAATATATAGGTTATCGCAAATTCAAAGGGAATTAAAAGTAGAGGAAGAAGACGTATTCCGTGAATATAAAGTAATTCATGAGCCAGCAACAATTTCACATATAAAAGAAGTGAAAAACGGTAAAGTTTCAAATATCTTTTTAACAGGAGCTACTGGTTATTTAGGTTCTCACATATTGTATGAATTACTAAAAGATACAACAGCACATATTTATTGCTTAGTAAGACCAACGCAAGATATACAACAAAGAATTGTTAATACATTAACAAATTACTTTGAAAATATAAAAAAAGAATGGCTACAACGTATAACAGCAGTACCTGGTGATCTTGGGGCAGAGAATCTTGGTATGAGTGAGGAAGAATTTAAAGTCATTCGTTCCGAGGTTGATACTGTAATTCATTGTGGTGCAGATGTAAGACATTTTGGAGATGTGGCTCAGTTTGAAAATGTGAATGTGCAAGGAACGGGTCGTATGCTAGCGTTAACTGAAGAAGGAGCGACATTCCACTTTGTTTCAACAATTGGTATTCCGATAGAATTAGCGATGGATCAATGGGATATATATGAAAAAACAGGTGATTTTAACTACGATGTGGTGTTGGAGAATGTGTATTCTAATAGTAAACTACAGGCAGAAAACCTTGTTCGTGAAGCGATAAAAGATGGTGTACGAGGAAATATTTATCGTGGGGGTAACTTAGCTTGTCATTCAAAAACAGGAAGGTTCCAACAAAATATTGAAGGAAATGCATTTTATCGTCTGATTAAAGCGATGTTACTTATTGGACAAGCTCCGAATGTAAAGTGGAAAATTGATTTTACACCAATTGATTTTGCTAGTAAATCGATTGTAACATATGTACAAGATTCACAAATAGCTGGAGAAATGTTACACATCTGTCACCCATATCAAATTGAATTTGAACATTTTATAAAGCTAATTGAGGAATGTGGATACAATCTTGAAATGGTTCCACTCTCGCAATATATAAATATGGGGCTTATATTAGCGAAGGAAGATGAAGTAATAGCAGAGCTAATTGCTTCTCAAGTTGCAGGAGATGGAGCACAGCAATCTGAAATTGTAATGGGTACTCGTAGAACGAATGAATGGATTAAGAAAAAAGAACTGGTAGTGCCAGCGATTAATAAAGAATTTATTCAGCAATTATTAGCTCATGGTGAAGAAGTTGGATATTTTCCAAAAATAATGAAATGATATGTACGCTTTTGTTTGTTCAATAAAATAAATCATGCTACAATGAAAACGAATTAAGAACCGGGGAGCCAATTGGCTGAGAGGATGTAAGTATACATCGACCCTCAACCTGATCTGGATAATGCCAGCGTAGGGAGTTACTTTAAAGTGATGTAGCATAAGTTATTATAGAATAACTTGTATACAAGGCTTTCCTACATGGTAGGAAAGCCTTTTCTTTTTTTGGAACCATATTTTGTAAGGGGGATTTGATTATGTCACAACAAGTTACAATTTCATTTTCAGTAGTACCACAAGCGAAGAACAAAGATGTGTATTCCGTTGTTGATAAAGCAATTGAAGTTGTACAACAGTCGGGAGTTCGTTATGAAGTAGGGGCAATGGAAACAACGTTGGAAGGAGAATTAGATGTACTTCTTGACGTCATTAAACGCGCACAACAAGCTTGCGTCGATGCTGGAGCAGAAGAAGTAATCACTTCTATTAAAATTCACTATCGTCCAAGTACGGGCGTAACAATTGACGAAAAAGTTTGGAAGTACCGTGATGAATATGCAAAACCAGAAGCGATCTAAAATAATCACAACAATTTGGCTTATCCTTCTCATTGCTATATGGGAAGGATCTGTTTCATTATTTAAAATTGAGCCGTGGATTTTACCCAAGCCTTCTGCAATTGTGCAAGAGTTAATTGGAATGAAAGATTTACTATTACCGAATACAGTGCAAACGTTACAGGAAGTAATAATTGGGTTGTTTTTTGCAATTTTACTTGGGACGAGTATTGCTATCATTATGGATGTCATCCCTTTATTTCGGATTTTAATGAATCCGTTGCTCGTTATTTCGCAAACAATTCCAATCGTTGTGCTCGCACCATTATTTATTATTTGGTTTGGATACGGAATGTTGCCAAAAGTAATGGTTGTTATTCTTGTTTGTTTCTTCCCAATTGCGCTTAGCATTTTAGAAGGTTTCCAAACGGTAGATAAAAATATGCTGAAACTGTTACAAACAATGAAGGCAACGAAATGGCAAGTTTACCAGAAAGTAAAGTTTCCAGCAGTACTCCCATACTTTTTCTCAGGTTTAAAAATTGCTGTTACATATAGTGTGATGGGGGCGATTATTGGGGAATGGCTTGGTGCCAGTGAAGGATTAGGAGTTATGCTTACAAGAGCAACAAAATCCTTTTTAACGGCCCGGGTATTTGGTGTTGCAGCGATTATCGTCATGGTGACATTATGTCTGTACTTTATTGTTGAATTTATGGCAAGAATAACAGCACCATGGATATACAGAAAGGGCGGCAGAAAATGAAAAAAGGTTTAAAAATTATGTTAGCTGCATTATTAGCAGTAACTGTTGCCGGATGTAATTCGGCGAAGAAAGAAGAAAGTTCAAGTAAAGATAAAAAAGTAAAAGTCGTTTTAGATTGGTTTCCAAATACGAATCATACTGGTTTATATGTAGCGCAAACGAAAGATTATTACAAAAAGCAAGGGCTTGATGTAGAAATTATCCAGCCTGGTGATAATGTAACGGCAGAGCAGATGATTGCTTCTGGGAAAGCAGACTTTGCGATAAGCGCACAAGAAAATGTAACATTAGCTCGTGTTGAAGGAATCCCAGTTGTTTCTGTTGGTGCAATTATTCAGCATAATACCTCTGCTTTTGCATCTCTAAAAAAAGATAATATGACGTCACCAAAAGATTTTGAAGGTAAACGTTACGGCGGCTGGGGGGGACCAGCAGAAGAAGCGACGTTAAAGACGATTATGGAGAAACATCAAGCTGATTTTAATAAAGTTGAAAAAATTATTCTTGGACAAACAGATTTCTTTAAATCAATTGGTCGTGATGCAGACTTTGAATGGATTTATTATGGATGGGATGGAATTGAAGCGAAGCGTCAAGGAAAAGAGTTAAATACAATTATGGTAAAAGACTTAGATCCAGCGCTTGATTTCTATAGTCCTGTTATTATTACAAGTGAAAAACATACGAAGCAAGATAAAGATTTTGTGAAAAAATTTATGACGGCAACGACAGAAGGTTATGATTTTGCAATTAAAGAACCGAAAGAAGCTGCGGATATTTTAATTAAAGCTGTTCCAGATGTGAATAAAGAATTAGTACAAGAAAGCCAAAAGTGGTTAAGTACAAAGTATCAAGATGATGCAAAAGCGTGGGGAGTACAGAAGGAAGAGATTTGGACAAATTACATGAATTTCTTATATGACAACAAAGTTATTAAAAAGAAAATCGATGTAAAAGATGCCTTTACAAATGAATTCCTTCCAAGTGAAAAATGAGTGGATTACAAATAAAAGATATTGTAAAAGCTTTCGATGGAAAGAATGTATTAGCAAATATTAGTGCTTCTATACAAGAGGGAGAGTTTGTCTCTTTTGTAGGTCCGAGTGGTTGTGGAAAAAGTACATTATTAAATATGATTGCAAGTGTTGAAGAGCCAACGAGCGGAGAAGTGTTTTATAACGAAGAGTATGTAAAAAAACAAGATGTTGTTAGTTATATGCCGCAACAAGATTTATTACTACCGTGGCGATCGGCTTTGCAAAATATCGTTCTTCCATTGGAAATTGAAGGAAAGCCTAAAAAACAAAGGCTGACAGAAGGAATGGAAGCATTAAAGCAGTTTGAGCTAGATGAATATGCGGACCATTATCCAGATGAGTTATCAGGTGGAATGCGTCAAAGAATTAGTTTCCTTCGCACATATTTATGTGAAAAGCCAATTATGCTACTTGATGAGCCTTTTGGAAAATTAGATGCATTTACAAAAATGGAAGTACATAGTTGGCTCTTAAATTCTTGGCATCAAGAAAAGCAAACAATTGTTATGGTTACACATGACTTAGATGAGGCAATTTTACTTTCTGATCGCGTATTTATTTTATCTCAAAGACCAGCATCAATAGTTGGCGAGGTACAAGTGGAATTACCTAGGCCGCGAACGATGGATATGTTAACATCTCTTGAGTTAAAGAAGGATAAGGAAGAAATTTTAAGAGTATTAGCTCCTTATATGAAAAAATAGAAAAAGCCTTTTAACAGTTTTTAGTATAATTGCTGTTAAGAGGCTTTTTTCTATTGAAGGAGAAAGATGAAATCTATAGGGGAAACAGTGGATTCATTAACATCGGATAAATTGGAAGAAGGAACAAAAGAAAAAATAGAGAATAGAATATAACAGAGTAGTTTATACTCTTAATATAACAAATGTTAAAGGAGTGAAAGGATAAAATGACTTTATCAACTGTTCTTCAAATGGTTTTAGCTTGATACGGGAGAAGTCTGCCCATTTTTAACGATTAAGCTAAATTGAAGACAGCAGGTAAAGAACCTTAATCCTTTTTTACGATAATATGTAATGGGTAAGGTGTATTCACCTTACCCATTTTTTATATGCACAATTAAATAAGGCTTTATACTGTTGTTCTCTCTATTTAGCTTATGGATCATAAGAAAAGGAGAGAAAAAAATGAGTATATTAACAGTAGAAAATGTAAGTCATTCATATGGTGAGAAAACCATTTTATATAAAGCGTGCTTTCGATTATTAAAGGGCGAACATGTTGGGCTAGTAGGGAAAAATGGAATTGGAAAATCCACATTATTACGCTTGTTAACAGGAGAACTTATACATGATGATGGAAACATTGAATGGTTTCCACATGTGAAGATTGGCTTTTTGCAACAGCATATAGATTTACAAGAAGGCATAACAATTGAAGAATACTTGCAAAGTGCGTTTTCTAACCTGTATGAGTTGGAACGTGACATGTTAAAACTTACAGAAGAGATGGCTGGAGCAGGAGAAGTAGCGAAATTGTTAGTAAGGTATGGAGAGTTACAAACTATATTGGAGAATTCTAATTTTTATCAAATTCATACAGAAATTGAGGAAGTAGCAACCGGCTTAGGCTTGTTTGAAATAGGATTGGAAAAGGATGTTTCAAAGTTAAGTGGTGGTCAGCGGACAAAGTTGTTACTTGGGAAACTCCTTTTAGAAAAAGCGGATGTTTTATTATTAGATGAGCCAACTAACTATTTAGATACAGCTCATATAGAATGGTTGCAATCGTATTTACAAATGTATGAAAAAGCTTATATTATCATTTCGCATGATGAAATATTTTTGAACAATATTACGAATGTTATTTATCATCTAGAAGAACGAAAGGTTAAGCGCTATGCGGGAGATTATGAAACCTTTTTGCAAAGTTATCAATTACAAAGGAAACAATTACAAGCGGCGTATGCGAAACAACAAAAAGAAATTGCACATTTAGAGGGTTTTATTCAAAAAAATAAAATTCGTAAAGCGAAGCAAGCGAAAAGTCGTGAAAAAGTATTAGAGAAAATGAAAAAGGTTGAAAAGGTTAATGATGTACCTCGCGCCCGTTTTGATTTTAATGTTTATACTGAGCCAGTGAGTCGTATATTACAGGTAGAGAAACTGAAAATTGGTTATGGTGAACCGTTATTTCCAGAATTGGATTTTCAAGTGAAAAAAGGGGAAAAGATTGCGATTATTGGTCATAATGGGATTGGAAAAACAACAATGTTAAAAACATTACTAGGACAAATAAAACCGTTAGGCGGCTCAGTTTCTGTTGGGGAACGAGTAAAACCCGCTTATTTTGCACAAGAGGAATTTTCCTCAGAAATAACTGCACTAGAAAGAGTATGGGCAGGGAGACCAGATATGACAAGAAAAGAAATCCGACAAGCATTAGCAAAGTGCGGATTGAAAGAAGAACATGTATTAAAACCTATCCAGTTATTAAGTGGAGGAGAACAAACAAAAGTACGATTATGCGAACTTATCGTAACTAAAAGCAATGTTTTAATTTTAGATGAACCAACTAACCATTTGGATACAGAGACTAAGACGGATTTACAGGAGGCGTTAAAACAATATAAAGGTACAGTTTTAATTGTTTCACATGAGCCCTCTTTCTATGAAGCATGGATAACGAAAATATGGAATATCGAAAAATGGAACGTTTAACAATAATCACAAAGAAAAGGCGTTAGCTTTTATGAGCTAATGCCTTTTCTTTGTGATTAACATGATTTTCGAGAACTCTCAAATGAGAATTGTAAGAAAAAGAACTCTTATGGTTATATTTATAATAATACTAGATGCCTTTCCCTAATAGGCTACTATCTTTTTTATATATATAGATAGTTTGAAATGGAATGGAAATGATTCCTATATGTAAAGGATAATGTGGTTAGTATGGGAAGACAATAGAACTTAAAGGAAATTCATGTAAAATTCAGATGAACTTCACGCTAACTTCATATTAGAAACTAAATATAATTATAATAGGTTATTATAATATAAATTGTGATTTTTCATAAAATTAAAAGTTTGAATTTAGGATAGAGCACTCAAACCTAAATTCAAACTTTAGTGAAATAATTAATGGAGGTTACGTTTAGTTTTCATTAATGGATGTATTTACAAGTTCGGCGGGATTGCCTGCTCCTGCCCCTCCGATTGTAACTGATCCACCAGGAGGAATTTCACCATTCCATCCTGCATTCGTAATTACGTAATGATTATTTATTTTACTACTAATTTTAGAATCCCAAACTTGTGTTAAATTGCCGTTATAATCAAATTCTAATTTCCAGTTTTTAATAGGGGTCGTTCCGCTATTTTTAATTATAATTGAGAAGTTGTAACCACTTCCCCAATTTGAAGTGACTGAAAAGGTAGCATTGCCATTTCCACCAGGAGGTGTTGTGTTAGCATCATCTGTTTTTATAAGAATAGAAGTAGGTTGTGATTTGTTACCAGCAGCATCTTTTGCTAATACTGAAAATGTGTATTCTGTATTAGGTTTCAAGTTTTTAATTGTAATGCTATTTGTTGTTGTACTCCATTTCTCTTCTCCGGCAGTAATTTCATATTCAGTAACGCCTACGTTATCAGTAGATGCAGTCCAGTTTAATTGAACTGAGTTTGAATTTTTATTTGTAACAGTAATATTTTTTACGTTTGTTGGTGGTTCAGTATCTTTTTGAGTAATAGGTCCACCAAGTAATTCTTTTACTAGCGTATCAAGTAATTTTGGTCCACTGCAACTATATTTTGGGCTTGTACGGCAATCACCGCTTAGTTCCCAAAACATTGCGCCACTTAAACCCTTTGTCTTTATATAGTCTGTTTTATATTTCATAGATTCATTGTCATCATAGCTAATAAAGGTTCCTGTAGTCGCATTATATAAATAAGGTACTTTCGCTACATCGTTCCATCCGCGAACAAAACCATTTTTATTCACATAATTAGATGCTAAATCACCATAATCGTACACACCTGTGTCACCGGTAGAATAATCATCCCAAGTGCCTTTAGAAGCGAGCTTTCCGTCACTACCTGGTTTACAAGGTTGGTATTGCCCATTATTTTCTTTTCCGCAACTTTTCCATCCACGTCCGTAAAAAGGTACACCTAATACGAGTTTATCCGCTGGAACCCCTTCATTTGTATAAATGTCTATCGCACCATCTACGTAAAATTTCGTATCCGCTGCGGGGTCATTTGGATCTTTGTATAGTGCAGCATTATGGTTAGAAGTAGCTTCCCACCCACCGTGGAAATCGTATGTCATAATATTAATCCAATCCAGTATTTGAGAAATCTTCTTTAGCTCTGTATGATCCGCATAACGTTGGCTTGCACCTGACGCGATTGTTAGTAAATATTGTTTACCATCTTCTGCACCAGCTTTCGTTAATGCATTTCGAACATCTTGAAGCAGAAGGGTGAAGTTTTGTTTATCTTCAGGACGATAACTACCACCAGGAATCGTTTCAACACCCGGGTATTCCCAGTCTAAATCAACGCCGTCAAATCCATATTCGCGAAGAAAAGCTACTGTAGATTCAGCGAATACTTTTCTTGTTTTTTCATCAGCGGCCATATCAGAAAAGCGGTTAGACCAAGTCCAGCCACCAACTGAAATAATTGTTTTTAAGTGAGGATACTTAGCTTTTAATCGTTTCAGTTCTCCGAAATTTCCACAGCGGGCATATTTATCACAATCTTCCCAAGTTGTACCCGATCCCGGATAAGATTTTGTGACATCAGCCCATGGTTCACCGAGTACGAGAGTGCCATTAGGGACCTCTTTATTTTGCAGTGGTACACCAGATTCTTTACAGTTCCACGTTTGTTTATTTGGATTATCGGGGTGAGTAGAAGGGTTTCCATGTTTTCCATTCCAGCAAATATCAGCGAAAGCATAGTTTAAATGAGTTAGCTTTGATGCATCAATGTCTGCAACTTGATAATTACGTCCGTAAACGCCCCATGAAGGAAAATACCCAACAATTTTTTGACCTTGCTTTGGTGAATCTGCTAATGCGAAATTTGGAGTAATAAAGTTTGTGAGAAAAAGAGGTAAGAAAAGTAGTAGGGATAGTAATAGTAGCGTGAATTTTTTTGATCTCATAGTCATTTCTCCTTTCAAAATAAAAGATATATTTAAAGGCATGCGCCAATAAACCAAAGTGAATCTAGACGTATGAAACGTCTAGATAAAGTGAAACTTTAATCAGTGGGGGGCTTCATCCCCCACTGATTATTAGTTGAACCAATCGGACTTTTATGGGCAGTTGATCCCCCACCTAACTTCTTTGCTTTCGCTAAATTTTGAGGTGGGGGTCTTACTGCCCATTAAAGCGGGATAAAAATGATCAGACATCACGAAGTCTATACAAGGGAGCTGGGGGTGATTAAATCGTAGCAAATGCAAGATTTGGTGCAAACGCTTTATTTGATTCGCAAAGATTTTCTCAATATTAAATGGCTCTAATACAGACTACACATGAAAATAAAATATTGATTAGGGAGGAAAAGGCTCCTTGTAATTAAATTTGAGAAAAAATTGTATAAAGTCAATTTGTAATAGCGTAGCAAGATGAGAAAATATCATGTAAAATAATAGTAAAAATATGTAAAGGAGCGAATGGTGTGGATGTCTTTTTGAACATTGCTGAAGAAAAAATTCGACAAGCAATACGGAATGGTGATCTCGATCATATTCCGGGGAAAGGAAAACCACTACAATTAGAAGACCTTTCAATGGTACCTACAGAACTTAGAATGAGTTATAAAATCTTGAAAAATGCAGGTATGATTCCACCAGAAATGGAACTACAAAAAGATATATTAAAAATAGAAGACTTAATTGCGTGCTGTTATGATGAAGTAGAGAGAAAAGAATTACAAGAAGAGTTAACAGCAAAAACGCTGCGTTTTCAGCAAGTAATGGAAAAGAGAAAGATTAAAGATAGTTCAGCTTTTCGTATGTATCAGGATAAAGTATTTCGTAAATTACGCTAAGAGGGATAAGATGAATACATTTGAAACGATAGAAGAATTAGCGACATATATTGAAGGACAACAATTAGTACTGCTGTTTATTAAAACGGAAAATTGTAGTGTTTGTGATGTTATGTTAAGAAAAGTAAATTGCGTATTAGAGAATTATGATTACGTAGAGAAAGTAGAAATATTACTGCAAGACATGCAAGAGATTGCAGGGCGATATGCGGTATTTACAGGGCCGACAATTTTATTATTTCATAATGGAAAAGAGATCCTTCGTGAATCGCGCTTTATTTCGCTTGAAAATATTGAGAGAGTACTTCAGTTGGTAAAAAAATAAGGGAGGTTTTTATATGGGGTTTGTTATAGCAGCATTACTATTTTGTGCTTTAATTTGGATGATTGCAGCATCAGTTAAATCAAATAATCGAAGAGTAAACCTTACTAAAAAGAGTAATACACATAGTACGTCTAACACCTCCTCACCATCATTTTTCTTTGCTGGATCTGATAGTAATAGTTCACATGATGGCGGGCATTCACATGATTGCGGAGGGTCTTTTGGCGGAGATAGTGGAGGTAGCTGTGGTGGAGGCGGCGGTGATTGATGAGAATACGCCCTATAGGGGGCGTATTTCTTTTTAAACAAACGTTTAATTAGTTGGCTTACATATGCATAAAAACAGTTAAACAAACGTTTGATTAAATATTTTTAACATGCTAGGGGAAATGAAAAGGGAACCGTATCTCTTACTAAATTAGGATTTAAATTTGGAATAATACATATGATTCGAATGTGGTTTGAAAGTACGTTTTCTTAAATAAGGAGTATAGCCTCTTGCGATAGAGGTTTTTTATTTGTTATTATTAGACTGAACGGTCGGTTTAAAGAGGTGTGAATATGAGAAGAAGCGCAGAAGAGATAAAGAAAGAAATTGCCTATAAAGCAGAAAGTTTGTTTTCACAGAAGGGCTATGCAGCTACATCTATGGAAGAGATTTGTGAAATTACAGAGAGAAGTAAAGGAAGCATTTATTATCACTTTAAAAGTAAAGAAGAATTATTTTTATTTGTAGTGAAACAGCATACGTATGATTGGCTTGAAAAATGGAATGAAAAAGAGAAGTTGTATAGTACTAGTATTGAAAAACTATATGGTCTCGCGGAATATTATGTAGAGGACATACAGCAACCCATTTCAAATGCAATAGAGGAATTCTCTATGAGCCAAGTTGTAAGTAAAGAAATTCTGGATGAACTGTTAGCTTTAACTAGAGAATCATATGTTATGGTTGAGAAATTAATTGAAGCAGGTATACAGTCTGGAGAGTTTCAAGAAGATGATACACGTGATCTTATGTATATTGTGAATGGATTATTATCGGGGCTTGGAGTACTTTACTACGAGTTAGATTATAAAGAGCTGAAACGTATTTATAAAAAGGCAATAGATGTATTGTTAAAAGGAATGGCAGCTGAATAATAGGTCAGTTGCTTTTCTTACAAAATAAATTAGACCGAACGGTCGGTTTATGAAAGGGGAATGAAAATGAACGCTTTATTTAAAAACCGAGCATTTATGCTCGTTATGGCATCTGATATTTTACAACAATTTGCAATTTGGATTAGAAATATGGCTCTTTTGTATTTCATAATGGAGCGAACGAATAATGATCCAGTTTCAGTTTCTTTGTTATCGGTTATGGAATATGCACCTATTTTTATTTTCTCGTTTATCGGTGGGGCACTAGCTGATCGCTGGAATCCGAAAAGAACGATGGTTGCTGGAGATGTATTAAGTGTACTGTCTATTGTAGGAATTGTCTTGTTGTTAAAGCTGGATTATTGGCAGGCTATATTTTTTGCAACACTCATTTCCGCGATTGTAGGTCAGTTTTCTCAGCCATCATCTTCGCGTATATTTAAACGCTATGTAAAAGAAGAACAGGTAGCAAATGCAATTGCATTTAATCAAACATTACAGTCGCTATTTATGATTTTTGGACCAGTGGTAGGATCGCTTGTGTACACACAACTTGGTTTATTTACGTCACTATATAGCTTAATTATTTTATTTTTGTTATCTGCTATTGCTCTTTCATTTTTACCAAAATGGGTGGAACAAGAGCAAGTGGTGAGAGATTCATTAAAAAATGATATAAAAGAGGGTTGGAAGTACGTTCTTCATACGAAAAATTTACGTATGATTACGATCACTTTCACCATTATGGGATTAGCAGTTGGACTAACAAATCCGTTAGAGGTGTTTCTTGTAATAGAACGGCTTGGAATGGAAAAAGAAGCCGTTCAATATTTAGCGGCAGCGGATGGAATAGGTATGCTAATCGGTGGTATTGTTGCTGCTGTTTTCGCTTCAAAAGTGAATCCGAAAAAGATGTTTGTATTCGGTATGAGCATATTAGCGATGTCATTTTTAGTAGAAGGGCTATCTACATCATTTTGGATTACTAGTTTCATGAGGTTTGGAACAGGTATTTGTTTAGCTTGTGTTAATATCGTTGTCGGTACGCTTATGATTCAGCTTGTACCAGAAAACATGATTGGAAGAGTAAATGGAACGATTTTACCACTGTTCATGGGGGCAATGTTAATTGGAACTTCACTAGCTGGAGGGTTGAAGGAGATGACCTCACTAGTTACTGTATTTTGTATAGCAATGGCACTTATTTTATTTGCGATAGGCCCGGTTTTACGTATGCAAATAAAGAAAGAAGACATTGTGAATCGATAGGAAATGACGAATTGATTAGTTTCGAAATAGCTATTGTAAGGGAGCAGAATTGCTCCCTTTTCTTGTGGCAATCTTTTGACAATGACATGTACCAACTATATACTGATGATGTAAAAACGATTTTACAGGTTAGGAGAAACGGTGTGAAAAATCAAATCTATGAATTGCGCACTGCAAATAGTATTTCACAAGGTGCATTAGCGGATAAGTGTAACGTATCAAGACAGACGATAAATGCAATTGAGAATAATAAATATGATCCAAGCTTAGCACTAGCATTCCGGTTAGCAGAAGTATTAGGAACAACTGTCGATAAACTATTTTTGTACAAGCTTTAGAGTTTTTAATTGTGGGGCGTTATCGTTAAAAATATAAGAGAAAGATCCCCTTCTTGTGTGAAGGGGATCTTTCTCTTATATTGTTTTAGTTTTCGGATTAGGTGGTGTAACGGACGTATCATTTTCGGGTACTCTAGTTAATAAGAATCCACCGATAATAAATAGGACAATAATACTAAGGACACCAGCGTTTGTTTTTCCTGTTAATTGTGTTGTGACACCAACTAATACCGGACCCATAATTGCCGCGAATTTACCAAAGATATTATAAAATCCGAAGAATTCATTTGCAGATTCTTTCGGTACTAGTTTTGCGAAATAAGAACGGCTAAGTGCTTGAATCCCGCCCTGAGAAGTAGCAACTAACATTGCTAAAATCCAGAAATCAAACGTCGTTTTTAAGAAATAAGCATATGTGCAAATAATGATATAAATGATAATGCCGACATATAGCATTTTTTTACCGGTAAATGTTTCCGATAGTTTTCCATATAATAAAGCAAATGGACAAGCGACAATTTGTGTTACAAATAAGATGATTAATAGATTGGTTGCACTAATACCGAGATCTGTTCCGTAAGCAGTAGACATAGTGATAATTGTATCTACCCCATCAATGTAGAAAAAGTAAGCTATTAGGAACATAAATACAGTTTTATATTCTTTAATATTTTTAAACGTATTAGCAAGGCGCTTGAAGCTCATTGCAATTGGTCTTGGATGACGTTCAATATAGTGTGTTTGCTCTACATTTTTTAGCATTGGTATCGTAAATAGTCCCCACCAAAGAGCTGTTATTGCAAAGGAAATTTGACTAGCAATTCCGACTGATAAGGGGATAGTTCCTTTTTGAGCAAGAATAATAAGAGCAATACAACCGATAAAAGGAATTGTGCTCCCAATGTAACCTAATGCAAAACCTCGCGTAGAAATTCGGTCCATTCTATCTCCAGAGGTAACATCTACTAGAAATGCATCATAAAAAATATTTGCTCCAGCAAAGCCAACTAATGCGAGCATATAGCATCCTAGTAATAAGTACCACTGAGATGTTGGAACAACTGCTAGCATACTTGTAAATACGATACCGAGTCCAAAGAAGAATGTGAAAAATCGTTTTTTAAATCCCTTATAATCAGCAACCGTGCCGAGAATAGGAGCGAGTATAGAAATTAAAAGTGTAGCGAACGAGTTCGCATATCCCCAATAGGCTGTTGAAGTTGCACCAGATAGTCCAGCTTCTTTTGCAGCTGCTTTAAAGTAAATTGGAAATAATGCAGTTGTAATGACGAGCGAATATACCGAGTTCGCCCAATCATATAATATCCAGCTTTTTTCTTGTCTGGACATTTTTTTCATATAATGTTCCCCCTTAAATTTGTTCTACTAACAGTGTACAAAAATAAAAATTGTAAAAAGAGAAACAGTGATGATTTTTACATAACTTTTACATATATACACAGTTCTTTACAATTGAAGTAAATCCTCTACAATTGCTCCGTCTGTTTCACCTAAGTGCAAACCGAGTAACCTAGCAATAGTGGGACCTTCATCAATCAGTCTCATATACGGGATTGTAACGCCACTTTGAATGCCTTTCCCAGCAGCCATAAAAATTGTTTCATAGTTAGGTTTTGTTGGGGAATATCCATGTGTTCCAAATGTATATTTCTTACTAGAAGTAACATCTTTTTTAGTAATTTCTTTTATGAAATCACCTGTATAATTTTCAATGAAGTAATAACCTTCCATGGCTTCTAGCATAAATAAGCAATTACCATCAGCACCACGTTCTTTTGCATCTTCATCGTGCAGAATAAATTCAATTCCATTTTGTTTATCCTGAAGAAGTCCTTCAAGAAGAAGTTGAATCTCTTTAATCGTTTCAGTATCATTTTTATCTCTTACATGTACGTAGGCAGATCCATCACAGCTTTGGCAATAAGCTTTCCAATCTAGTAACTTGCCACTTTTATTTACGGATATAAGTCCTTTTTGACGAAATAGGACATTTAATTGGATTGCTTTGTTTTCACTTAAAGCGCTATGATCGCCAAGTGCAATAATTGTACTTTCTTCGTATATCCCGCTTTCTTTTAATGCATGAATAATTTTTCCAAGGCGTTCGTCGTGTCTATGGATTGCAGCTACTGTTTCCTCGGACTCGAAGCCATGGTAATGTCTTTGCGTATCTAAATCAGTAAAATGTATAAACATAACATTAGGCTTTTTCGTCTGGATTGTATGTACGGCAGAAGCAAGGACGAAATCATCAAGCTCAGGCTGTGACAATCCATTTCGTATATGGCCGAAACGACGATTTAAATCTAATTGATATAGCGGGCTACCGCTAAATAATGAAACTAAAATTTGATTTTGCCACGCTCTATTTGGAAAAATTTCTGGTAAATTGTAATTGATATTTGCTCTTCCAGTAACAGGCCATAGAAGGGCTGCTGTCGTTAAATTTGCTTTGCGTGCTTCATCATATAAAGTTGTTCCTTTAATGGACTTTCGATACCAATGCCAATCTGGTGAATCACGTCCTGGTTGAAGTAATGTATTGCTGACAACGCCATGCTTATTAGGATAATTACCGGTTACGATTGTTGAGTGGCTTGGATATGTTACAGAAGGATAAATTGGCTCCACTTTTTTCGCAATCGCGCCCCTGTTTATTAAAGTTTGGAAATTAGGTAGTTTTTGTAATATAGGAAAATCTAAAGCTGATAAGCAGTCGAAAGATAAAATAATGACGCGATTTGTTAATGCTTTATCCATAAAGTTTCCCTCCTGATTATATAAAACCTATTTTTATATATTACTATTAATACCTGGTAATAAAAATATATTTTTGAATAAAATTTTGTTATTTATTTTCAGAAAAATTAAACATATAATAAGTATAAGGGAATGAATGGAAGGAGGGAATACTATGGATTGGCTAGATGGATTTGGTATCTTTTACATCATTGGTGGAGTCACCGTTCTCCTTGTATTTTTTATGTCATATTTACTAAAGAAACGTTTTCCAGACAAACAGTTTGATATTATATTTGCACTTAGTTTAGTACTTCTTTGTTTAGCTCTCTTTCCTGTAACAATGATCGCTATTGGTGGTTGGGAAGGAATGGGATACGGATTTATTTGTTTCTTCGTTTTAATTGGTACACTAATTGGTATGGTTGCTCATCAACTTGTAAAAATAGTTCGGAAAAGTTACGTATAAAACAGTGATAATTGAAAATAATGTATAAAAATAAGAAAATTGGCTCTTGTTTTGAAATAAAATTTATATTATGATATTCAACAAATTTATTTTGTTATAACGATGAAAAAGGAATAGTACATGTCTTACCTTTTTGCAGAGAGAGAATCCTTTTGGCTGGAAGATTCTTAAAGAGGCGATATGGAACCTACCTTTGAGTTCTGCATATGCAGCGGGAAATTCCCGTTATCAAAAAGAGAGCATACTCAATTTTTTTGTGTATGAATCAGGGTGGTAACGCCGACAAAGCTCGGTCCCTATTTGGGGACGCGGGCTTTTTCTATTTTCTAAAGGAGGAAGAATAACTATGGTAAAAGAACAAGTACAAGCCATTACGAAAATGGAAGAAGACTTTGCTCAGTGGTATACCGATATTGTAAAAAAAGCGGAGCTTGTTGATTATTCAAGTGTGAAAGGTTGTATGATTTTACGTCCATACGGTTATGCATTATGGGAAAATATGCAGAAAGTGATGGATGAAAAATTAAAAGAATCTGGTCATGAAAATGTGTACATGCCAATGTTTATTCCAGAGAGTTTATTACAAAAAGAGAAAGATCATGTTGAAGGATTTGCTCCTGAAGTAGCGTGGGTTACTCATGGCGGAGATGAGAAATTGGCGGAAAGACTTTGTATACGCCCTACATCTGAAACTCTATTCTGTGAGCATTTTTCAAAAATTGTTCAATCATATAATGATTTACCAAAGTTATATAACCAGTGGTGTTCAGTAGTTCGTTGGGAGAAGACGACGAGACCATTCCTTCGTACAACTGAATTTTTATGGCAAGAAGGTCATACGATTCATGAAACGGCAGAAGAATCTCAAATTGAAACATTAAATATTTTAAATCTATATGCTGCTTTTTGTGAAGAGTATTTAGCGATTCCGGTTATTAAAGGGCAAAAAACAGAAAAAGAAAAGTTTGCAGGAGCGAAGGCAACTTATACGATTGAAAGTTTAATGCATGATGGAAAAGCACTTCAAACAGGAACATCTCATAACTTTGGAACGAATTTCTCTGAAGCATTTGATATTAAGTTTTTAGACCGTAACGGTAAATGGCAATACGTACATCAAACATCTTGGGGTGTATCAACAAGAATGATAGGTGGACTTATTATGGTTCATAGCGATAATAACGGACTTGTAATGCCACCGAAAGTCGCTCCAGTACAAGTTGTTATCGTTCCTATTGCTCAGCACAAAGAAGGTGTGTTAGAAAAAGCAACAGAGTTGCAAGGACGTATTCAGAAGGTTGCACGTGTAAAAATAGATGCTAGCAATAAAACACCTGGCTGGAAATTTAATGAGTATGAAATGAAGGGTGTTCCAATTAGATTAGAAGTTGGTCCAAAGGATATTGAAAAGAATCAAGTTGTACTTGTAAGGCGAGATACGAAAGAAAAAGAATTTATATCAATGGATCAATTAGAAGAACGCATTCCAGCACTACTTGAGGAAATTCACCATTCTTTATTTAGCAAAGCAAAAGTATTTAGCGATGAGAATACGTATAGTGTGACGAATTTCGAAGAGATGAAAAAAGCGGCTGATGAAAAGCAAGGTTTTATTAAAGCGATGTGGTGTGGAGAACTAGCTTGTGAAGAAAAATTAAAAGAAGAAGTTGGAGTATCTTCACGTTGTATTCCGTTCGAACAAGAAAGTTTAGCTGACGAATGTATTTGCTGTAGTAAAAAAGCGAAGCAGATGGTGTATTGGGGAAAAGCGTATTAATACTTTTTCTACTAGATGACAAAAAGGACTTTGATTGCATAATAAAATGCAATCAAAGTCCTTTTTAGTTTTATCCCGCTATTTGCCAGGCAGTAAAACTCCCACTTCAAAATTCGGCTGGAGCTAAGAAGTTAGGTGGGAGCCCTGCTGCCCGTAAAAGCCCGATTGGTGAAGGCTAATAATCAGTGGGGGATGAACAAAATCCCCACTGATTAAAGTTTCATTTTATAATCTGTTTCATGTATTTTTAGATGGAAGGATGATTTTTTTATTTTGCGTTTTTACGACGAATAAATAGTAACACACCAATTAGGAATGTCGAAAGACCAATTAAAATAGATGCAGGATAATGCGTTGCAGTATTAGGCAGCTTATTGCCTTGTTTTGTTGCATTATCTTTTGCGTTACCGCTTTGAGAGCCGCTATCGCCTTTAACACGGTTGCCACCCTGAGAGCCATTACCACCTTGAGAACTACTGTCGCCTTTAACACGGTTGCCACCCTGAGAGCCACTGCCACCAGAACCACTGCCACCAGAACCATTGCTACCGGAGCCACTGCCACCAGAACCATTGCCACCAGAGCCATTGTCACCAGAACCACTGCCACCAGAACCGTTGCCACCAGAACCGTTGCCACCGGAGCCACTGCCGCCAGAACCGTTGCCACCAGAACCATTGCCACCAGAAC